>CACXEB010000280.1 GCA_902766515.1 uncultured Eubacteriales bacterium | reverse complement strand
GTCCAGCTGGCCGATATTGTCTGGTGTGAAACGGACAGGAAGTACAGCCTCATTCACCTGACCAACCAGGTGATTTCCTGCGGACAGAACATCAAGCATATCGAATCGAAAGTGGAGAAGGACGGCTTTTTCCGCATCCATACGGGCTATCTGATCAATATGGACTGGGTTCAGTCCATCGGCCGGGACATGCTGACCCTGCGCGGTGATGTGACCCTGCCGATCAGCAAGCACCGGAAGAAGGACTTTATGGACGCTTATCTTTCCTATGTAGGGAGGCTGATGTGAGAATGGCCGGATTCAGCCTGAACTGGGGCGCCCTGATCAGCTACCTGTTTGAAGCGACGCTGTTTCTGATCTATTCCAGGCCCTTCCGGCGGAAACAGCCCCGCAGCGTACGCTGGGCGCAGGATGCCGCTTTCTGCCTGCTGTTTGTGTTCTGCAAGTACATGTGGGCCAGCAACGACCTGTACAACCTGCTGATCATGCTGGTCTGTTTTTCCTGCTATTTTCTGCTGTGCTGCGAGATGTCGGTCGGTGCGCTGGCCGCGCACAGCTGCGTTTTTGCCGCCATGATCAACCTGAGCCGGTCCGTGCTGTACGGCACCCTGCGGCTGATGTATGGGAATGATGTATTCGTCCGGTACGCCTGGCTGCTCAGGGGACTCATCTTTATCATCAAGGGCGCCAGCGTATTTGCCTGCAGAAAAGCCATGTCACGGCTGGATGGCCGCGCCCGGCTGAACCCGATCCATCATCTCCTGGCGGTCAGTCCTTTCCTGTTTTTGTTGGCTATATATTTCGGCATCATGCGGAATGACGTGCTGCTGGAAGCAAGCGCCAGGAGCCTGCTCATCGTGCATATCGCACTCTGTTTCGCCGCCCTGATGTCGATCACGACGTTTTTCGTGAACCTGTCCAGGGAAAACAACGAGCGGTATATCGCCCGGCTGGAGACCGCCATGCGGGAGGCCTATTCCCGGGCGCGGGAGAAGGAGGTCAACGACAGCGAGATCAGGCGCCTGACCCATGATATCCATCATTACCTGTCCGCGCTAAGCGCTGACGACCGGATCAGCCGAAAAGACATGCAGGCGCTGCTGAACAAGGTGGAGCAGCATGAGCGGGTGGCCTACAGCGGCAACTCCGTGCTGGACGCTGTCCTGAATGAAAAAAAGGCCCAGGCGGATGCCGCGGGCGTGCGGCTTGAATACTTCCTGGACCGGGTGGATTACGGCTTTATGGACGGTATGGATCTTTGCTCCATATTCGGGAATGCGCTGGAAAACGCCATCGAGGCAGCCAGGCAGATAGAGGATCCCTCCGGCCGATGGGTGTCCGTCAAAACCTCTGTCCTGCGGGGCGTCTGGGTGCTGCGAGTGGATAACAGTTATCTGACTGAGCCCGTATGCGAAAACGGCCAGTACATATCCACCAAAGCAGCCGGCGGCAACCACGGCATCGGGATTTCCAGCATCCGCTACTGCGCGCAGAAATATGGCGGCAAGGTGCAGATTGACGCCGAAAAGAATCTGTTCACCCTCCAGGTGATGGTTCCTGCAATCCATCCAGTTTAAACCGGATATCACCCAGTTTTTCCCTCCGGCGCCTGCGGGCGCTTTTTTTGTGGTAAAAAGGGATCAACAAGCGGAGCCGGTCCCGGCTCTGCCAATAATGCAAGGAGGGATTGTTTATGAAGAAGTTCCTGTGCTGTCTGTTGGCCTGCCTGGTGCTGGTCTGTCCGTTCGGCGCGCTTGCCGGGGTGGAAATCACCGATTTCCCCACCGAAGTCAACTGGCCCGAGCTGATCGACCTGAGCGACTACATGAAGACCGTGTTCCCCGGCGCTCACCGCATGCCCGTCAAGGCGGACGACAAGGAATACACCGCTGTCGCGTACATCGGCGAGAACTACAACCAGACCCAGCCCCTGGTGGTCATCATTCCCGATTCCGGCATGACGGCGGAACAGGTGCTGGACGAAGGCGGCTGGGCTGCCATCGCGGATGCCCACGACCTGCTGGTGCTGATCATGGATCCTGCCGGCGCTTATGAGCAGGGCAGGGAGGGCGCGACCTATGCGCAGATCATTGCGACCTTCAAGGCTGCGGCCAGCAAGACCTACTTCACCAAGTCCAAGGGCGGCAACTATGTGGTGGCTTACGGCGATGCCGCCAGCCTGACCACCACAGCGGTCGAAGACCAGCTGCCCGGCGCGTGGGCCGGTCTGGTCGTGTTCGGCGATATCGATCTGAGCGCGGCCGACATCGGGAACAAGAACGCCACTGAGCTGCCCGTCTGGATGTTTGTGAGCGCTTTGGACAAGGAAGCTGAACTGGTGGAGCTGTTCAAGGGCTACAACGGCTGTACGGACGAAGCCTTCTCCAATGCGAACGCAGACTATATTTACTTTGCCAACCAGCAGGTCAATGATCTGCTGCTGGATGACCAGCCCATGAGTCAGGTCCGCGTGACCATCGCGGAGGACGCCGCTCAGCTGAATGCCGGCCGCGCTGCCGCTGCCTATGATTTCCTGAAGCTGGGTACCCGCAATGTGGGCATCGGCGACCCGAAGATGGGCTATGCCCGCACCCTGGAAGACTGGGGCGCGACCATTGAGACCCTTGAGGTGGACGGCGTGACCCGTTTCTGGGTGCAGTACGTGCCCACCACCCTGCATGAAACCGCGGAAGGCAAAGCGCCGCTGCTGGTAGTGACCCATGGCGGCAGCCTGAACGCCGTCTATTTTGCCGAGCGCACCCAGCTGATCCGCCTGGCGGAGGATCGCGGCTTCATTGTGGTGTTCCCCAACGGCTCCATTAATCCTGCCAGGGGCCAGGGCACGACCTGGAACAACCTGAAGGCGGAAGACCAGTGGGACGATGTGAAATTCATCACTGAGATGATTGCCCACCTGAAGGCGACCCTGCCCGTTGATCCGGCCCGCTGCTACAGCTACGGTCACTCCATGGGCTGCCTGATGTCCTTTGCCATGAGCTACTATACGGATCTGTATGCCGCTTCCGCCGGCAGCGGCGCGGCGTCCATCCCCTATCAGCCCGATGCGCCGCTCTTCCGGACGCCCCGTTATATGATCCTCGGCCAGAAGGACATGGACGACGCTTCCCTGTCCGCGGAAAAGATCCGTGCCTGGATCAC
The DNA here is from genome assembly GCA_902766515.1 of uncultured Eubacteriales bacterium. Next base: position 1,946 of record CACXEB010000280.1, on the reverse strand, counting down.
GGCTTCTGCTGAAAACCTGGGCCTGAAGGACGTGGACAGCTATAACGGCAAGTACAAGACCGGCCGCTTCCACAACTATGTCTGGGAGGATGAAGCGGGCGTGCCGATGATGCGCTACACCAGCGTCGAAGATATGCCCCACACCGGCAACCTCGACCTGCTGACTTCCGTGTATGACTGGCTGACCCAGTTCTCCCGTGCGGAAGACGGTTCCATCGTCTATGGCGGCGGCATCATCAACGAGAAGTAATGGAAAGGCCCGGCAGCGCATTTCCCGTGGCAGGCGCTGCCGGGCCGTCCAGTTTATACGCGGATCTGCCCAGTTTTTCCGGAATGCCCCGGCTTTTTCCGGAAGAATGGTATAACAATGTCAATCAGCGGAGCGATTGAAACGTTCCGTAAAAAAGAAGGAGGATCCCTGTATGAAGAAATTGCTTTGCCTGGTCCTGGCGCTGATGATGGCGCTGGCCTGCGTCTCCGCGTTCGCGGAGGAGAAGAGCGACCTGCAGAAGGCCTACGACGAGGAAATGCACCTTGCCCGCTACATCACCAGCCGCGGTGCGGCCTATGAGTTCGACACCTGGAACGCTTATGAGCATTACTGGTTCCAGATCGCCTGGAGCTTCGACAAATCCGGCAAACCCATCGAAGCGGCCGACGAAGGCATCTTCAACAAGTATGGCGAGCAGGTAGCCGCCGGCGGCCAGGAAGTGGTCGACAAGCTGCGCACCCTGCGTGAAGCCCTGGTGCAGAAAGTCGAAGATCCTGAGTCTGTGTGCTGGTATATCTGGCGTGACGGCACCCCCGAAGGCATGGCCCAGGAAGACGGCGTGGCTGAGATGGACTTCTCCCACAAGTTTGACGAGGCCGGATTCGTGCCGTTCCTGGTTCCCTACATGGTGGAAGACCAGAGCCAGGTCAAGGGCAACGTCATTGTGGTCGCCGGTGGCGGTTACAACCAGCGCTGCCATGACTACGAGGGCGATGCCTCCGCGATCATGCTGAACCAGCATGGCTACAACGCCTTCATCCTGCAGCGCCGCGTCGAGCCTTTCGCCCAGATCGACAGCTCCATCGACCTGCAGCGCGCGGTCCGCTACCTGCGCTACTATGCGGAAGAAAAGGGCATCGGCGCGATTGACAACATTGCGACGGTCGGCTACTCCGGCGGCGGCTCCACCGTGTGCTTCCAGATGAACACCTGCTACGGCGATATTACGCCCGACAGCATCTATCCCACCTATGTATGCGACGACATTGACAAGATCAATTCCGACTACAAGGTTGCCGGCATCTTCTACGGCGCCCCGAAGGACGGCTATGCCAGCGAGAACCCCAACATGCCCGCCCTGTTCATCACGGTCGGCACCAATGACGACGGCCTCTGGCCCCAGACCATTGAGCTGATCAAGCAGGCCCGTGAACTCAAGTGGACCATGGGTGCCTACATCGCTGCGGAAGCGCCCCACGGCTTCGCGCTGACCGGTGTCCGCGCCTTTACCGATCAGGGTACGACTGCTGCCGCGTTCGCGATGGACGCTTTCGACGAGTTCCTGAGCATCTATTTCGGCCTGAAACCCGTGCACTTCTGATAAAGGCTGTGCGGAAAACAACTTGATACCCGGCGGCGCTTTTCCCACCTCCCGGTGGCGGAAAGCGCCGCTTTTTTTTGTTGTCGGGGCTGCACAGCAGCCCCTGATTGGTATGGATAAGGCGCACCGCCCCGAAACCCGGACATAACCCCCGGTGATCCTCAAAAGGACCATCCGGTTTCCCGCCGTTCAGGATTTCAAAGCGGTGTTTACAGAAGCCGTGACTTAATACTGCTTTCCGTCTAACCCATATCCATCTGCAAGCGCCTTTTTCGCCCCAGCTGCGCTGCACTGCGGTCGACGTAGCGCCGCCTCTCGTGCGCGGTGCGCGAGACGCTTGCGTCCGCGGTGCGT
>CACXEB010000279.1 GCA_902766515.1 uncultured Eubacteriales bacterium | reverse complement strand
TCGAGATGGCCGCAAGCACGAGCAGGACCGCTTCCGCCGCGAGCGCCGCCCAGACGGGGATCTTCGCCCCCAGGATGGCAGCCGTTGCGAGCACGGCCGCCTGAATGATGATCCATACGGCGATGGATTTCATCGTCCGTTTACCGGTCAGGAAAGCGTCTCCGGTTTTTTTGCCCGTCGCCTTGACCAGCGCGAACGCGCCGAGCAGATACACGAGGATCATCCCCGCCCATGCGATGAAGACGGGCGTCGTCTTTTCAAACGGGATCAGGAAAACAAGCGCGTTGATCAGCACAAAGGTCAGGATATAGATCAGCCAGGTGTGGCCACGTGATTTCATGTTCGTTTTCCCTCCCCTTGATCAGCTGCGGCGTTTGCCGCAATTCGGGCAAAAATCAGTGGTAATGCCTTTGTTGCCGCAGCTGCAGTCCCAGCTGGTATCCTGGCCGGGACACCGGGTGCCGCAGTTCGGGCAGAACCTGGTGGTCAGGTTCCTGTTTCCGCATTTTGGGCAGTCCCAGGTCTGCGGATCATCGGCAGGCTTTTTCTGACCGCAGTTCGGGCAATAATTTGAATCGATATTCTTCCTCCCGCAGCTGCAGTTCCAACCGGACGCGGCCGGAGCCGCCGGTGCGGGCGTTTCGTTGCCGCCGTTCATGATGGATCGGGTAAGATCAGCCGCCTGGCGGGCGCTTTCCATGCCGATCGTCATCTTGACGATTTCAGAAGTCATGTCACCTGAAGCGCTGCCGGGGTTGCTGGCGGCTGCCGTGGAAACCTGGCGGGCCGTTTCGTCCCGGTAGGTGTAGCCCTTGTCGCGCATGACAGCCGCTTCCGCTGAGCCGATTTCACGGATGGCTTCACCCTGGGCTCTGGCCATGGTTGTTTGTTCAACGGCCTTCTGCTCGGCAAGTGCCTGCGCGAGCTTGATCTTTTCCCGCTCGATGGCGGTCTGGGCCTGGATCTTCCGCAGGTCCAGCCCCTTGCTGTTGTAATAGTCCTTGAGATCCTGGAAAGCCTTGTCGGTTTCAGGATAGACGATATTGATGATGGTGAAGTCAGGCAGTTCCACGCCGTATTCATCCAGATCGCAGTTGACGGCGTCCTTGATGATTTCGGAGATGTCCTTGAGATAACGGCTGATGTCCAGCACGCAGATGTTCAGATCCTGGATAGCCTGGCTGAGCCGTGCCGTGATCTTTCCGAGCACCAGCGACCGGAACTCCCCGCCGGTCAGGTCAAACAGGTGTTCCAGCTTCAGGTTTTCCTGTGTACCGACCACCCGGGACAGGAGCTTGCGCGGATTGGTGATCCTGAAGCTGAACCCGCCGGAAGCACCGATCGGGATGCGGATTCCCGTGTCCGGGTCCATGACCATGACCTGGGTCGGGGTGCCCCATTTCAGGTCGAACTGCGTGGTCATGTTGGCAAAATACACTTCAGCGCGGAAAGGAAGATCCGACATCGCCGCACCCAGCTTCTCCTGGAGCTTGGGCAGCACGGGTGTCTCCAGGCTATGGCGGCCGGGGCCGAAGGAATCCAGCGCTTCGCCGTTGCGCAGGAAGATCGCTTCCTGGCTTTCCCGTACGACCAACTGGGAGCCATAGACGAATTCCGTCATGGGATGATGCCAGATCAGCGTTTTGCGGTCTCCCCTGAATTCAATGGTGGCGGGCTCGCCCTTTTCACGGATCTGTGCTTTCTTGACCGCTTCCTGCACGTTGTTTTCCGCGCCGCACAGCGGGCAGCGCATGGTCACGGCCGATTTGCTGACCTGCAGCAGGCAGCCGCAGGTCTGGCAGGGGAAGCTCGTCAGCTGGCGGATATCGCTGTCGGCAACCAGCTGGCCGGCGCAGACGGGGCACTTGGCTTTCGTGCCCTCTGACTGATCGTACGCGACCGTATTGCCGCAGCCCGGACAGACGCGGGTGACGATTTTATCATTTCTGACATTGATGACATACCCGCAGGCGCACGGTATATTATGGCGGGCGAAAAGACCGCTGGACGCTTCGTTATAGCGATGGCACTTAGGGCATTCAATCAGAAATTTACTCACGGCAAAACCCTCCTTTGCAAGGTATCAACATTATATCACGTTGGATTTTTCCGAACAAGAAATACGGCGGAAGAGTTCTTACATTATTCTGAACACTTCATTACAATTCTGTGACGGCATCGTAACAAAGGAAAACCCGGCAGCAATGAATGCTGCCGGGCAATTCTGCGGTCGGGAGATTATTCTGCGGCCAGCCCGAGGCTGTGCGTTTTGTTGAGGCGGCGGCACAGTTCGATGAACTGCGTGAGCGGCATGCCGTGCACCTGCTCCTTCTGGCCGCGGATGTTCAGCGACACGGTTTCCGTCTCCGCTTCCTTGGCGCCCAGCACCAGGATGTAGGGATCCTTGTATTTCTTGTAGGTCTTGATCTTCTCGTTCATGTTCTTGTCGGCGTAATCCACTTCGATGCGGATACCGGCGTCTGTCAGCGCGTCGGCGACCTTTCTGGCGTATTCGTTGTTTTCGACGCGGATCGGCACAATGCCCACCTGGACCGGGCTCAGCCAGAAGGGGAACGCGCCCTTGAAGTTCTCGATCAGGATGCCCATGAAGCGCTCGAAGGAGCCGAAGATGGCGCGGTGGATCATCACCGGACGCTTCTGGGTGCCGTCCTGCGCCACATATTTCATGTCGAAGTTCAGCGGCAGCTGGAAGTCCAGCTGGATCGTGCCCATCTGCCACTGCCGGCCAAGCGCGTCCTTCATCTGCAGGTCGATCTTGGGTCCGTAGAAAGCGCCGTCGCCTTCGTTGATATCAAAGTTGCCTTCGCCATAGACATCTAGCAGGATGGCTTTAAGGTCCGCCTCGGCCTGGTTCCAGACCTCAATATCCCCCATGTAATCATCCGGACGGGTGGAAAGCTCGGCCGTATACGTCAGTCCGAAAGTATCATAGATTTCGGTCGCGATGGCCATGATGTCCTTGATCTCGTCGGCGATCTGTTCCTCGGTCACCAGGATGTGCGCGTCGTCCTGGCGGAATTCCTGCACACGGAACAGTCCGTTGAGCTCGCCGCTCTTTTCCTTCCGGTGGATGACATCCACCTGGTTGATGCGGAAAGGCAGCTCACGGTAGGAACGGCCCTTGTTCATGAACACTTTGATGGCGTTCGGGCAGTTCATCGGCTTAAGTGCCATGGTATCCGGGCTGTCCTGCGTTTCACCGGGGACGATGAACATGCCGTCCATGTAATGGCCCCAGTGGCCGGAGGTGACCCAGAGCTCCTTCTTGGACAGCACCGGGCCGGAGATTTCCTGGTAGCCGTGCTGCTCATGAATGCCGCGCCAGAAGCTCATCAGAGCGTTATACGATTTCCAGCCGCGCGGCAGCCAGTAGGGCATGCCGGGCGCAGTGGGATCCAGCATGAACAGTTCCAGCTGCGGTCCCAGTTTCTTGTGATCGCGCTCCATCGCTTCCTGGATCATCGCCTTGTGCGCTTTCAGCTCGTCCCGCGTCGGGAAAGCCCACACATAGATGCGCTGCAGCGTGTCGTTGTGCTCGTCTCCGCGCCAGTAAGCGCCGGAAACAGCGTGGATTTCGAAGGCGGCGCTCATCAGCTCCTGGCTGTTTTCCACGTGCGGTCCGCGGCACAGGTCCACAAAATCGTCGCCCGTCCAGTAGATCGTAATGGTCTCGTCCGCCGGCAGATCGCGGATCAGCTCCGTTTTATACTTCTGCCCCTCAAACAGGCCAAGCGCTTCGTCCCTGGTCACTTCCTTGCGGGTCCAGGGCTCGCGGCGCTTGATGATCTCGCGCATTTTTTCTTCGATCTTCGAAAAGTCTTCCTGCGTTACGTTGGCCGGAAGCACGAAGTCATAATACATGCCATCCGCGATCTGCGGCCCGATGGCATACTGCACGCCCTTGCCGTAAAGCTCGATGACCGCTTTCGCGAGGATATGCGCCAGCGAGTGCCTGTAAACTTCGAGATACTGTTCTTTTTCCATGGTCAATCCGTTCCTCCCTCGTTTGCGCCGGGCGGCACCACCGTCCCGCACTGAAGTATCCATTAAAGATACAACAAAGTTTGGCAAAATCCTGCTGCCGGGAAAAAATATCTGATTAAGTGAAAAATGACGTTGAAAGCGGGGCTGATTTCGATTATAATAGGTTGGCTGTTGGTCACGGCAGCGCATCAGTCACGTTGGAGGCGCTCATGGGGTACAGGGACGAAGATCCTTTGTTCAGTGTGAAACGCAAGCGAAGCTTCAAAGGGCTGGCGGTATTCATCCTGATCCTCCTGATCCTCACCGTCTCCACGGTGCTGGTCAACGCGTTCATCAACCGTCAGGTACAGGCCGTTTCGCTTTCCGTCACGATTCCGTCCCTGCCTTCTTCCCTGCAGGGATACCGCATACTGCATATTTCCGATCTTCACGGCGCATCCTTCGGGGCAGGCCAGGAAGGGATCCAGGCAGCGATCCGCAGCCTCAAATACGACCTGGTGGTCATGACCGGCGATATGGTCGGGGCTGACGGCGATTTCAATGCCCTCATGGACCTGATTGATCTGATTGATGAGCGGATTCCCGTGATCTTGGTCGCCGGGGACGAAGATCCTGTGCCGATCCAGACGACGGCACGGATCAGCAACCAGGTCAAGGCGGAATACATCCTGGCCGCGGAAAAGCGCGGCGTGATCTATCTGGACGAACCCTATGCGCTGACGGTTGGAAAGACCACGCTTTGGCTGTGCCCCGACAGCATTTATTCCACCGATCTCTCGACCGCGGAGCATACCTATCAGTACAATCTGGAACTGCTAAACAAAACGGAAGAAACCGAAGACTCCCAGGCGGCGCGCCGCGCGATTGAATACTGGCTGAAACGGCTGGACCGCACGCGTGAATCCCTGATGACCATGAAGAGCAGCGACATCAAGATCCTGGTGACCCATACGCCCTACACGCAGGCGCGGATTGGCGAGCTGCAGTACGCTGCGGAGGGCGGGCTTGTCAACAACGCTACGCCCGTCTCCCTCATACTGGCCGGTCATTACAACGCCGGACAATGCCTGATCCCCGGGCTTGGACCCGTATTCATCCCGGCCACCCTGGGACTGGATATCGTGGACAGATGGTTTCCGGGCGACATGAAGCTCAGCGGGCTCGGCACGCTGAAAGGTATTACCCAGCATATCAGTCCAGGCCTTGGTTCAGCGGGCATATACGCGCCCATGGGCTGGCGCTTTTTCAACAGTCCCACGGTGACGCTGCTGACCCTGACCAACAAACTCGTCGCACAATAAAGGACGGCTGTTACGATGACAAAGCATTATTACAACAGAGAACTGAGCTGGATCCGGTTTAACCGGCGCGTGCTCGAGGAATCGGTCAATCCGGATAATCCGCTGCTGGAGCAGGGAAAGTTCCTGGCCATTTGCGAGAGCAACCTGGACGAGTTTTTCATGGTCCGCGTCGGGTCGCTGGAACGCGACCTGACATCCGGCAGCAGGGAATGCGATATTGCCGGCATGACACCGAACGAGCAGCTGGCGCGCATTCATGTGGCCGTGCGCAAGCAGGTCAACCGTCAGTATGAAATCTTCCAGCAGCAGTACCTGCCCCGCCTGAAGGAGGCAGGCATCCACCTGCTCAGGATGAAGGACCTGACCGGAGCGCAGTCGGAATGGATCAGCAATTTCTTCGACAGCGAGGTTGCTCCCCTGCTGACGCCCTACGCGATCGACGCCAGGCGGCCGTTCCCACTCCTCGCGGCGCGATGTCTGCACCTGGCGATCCTGCTTCCCCCGAAAACTCCTGGCCAGCCGCTGCGCTTTGCCCTGCTGCCCGTCCCGCAGAACCTGAAGCGCGTCGTCCTGCTGCCAGAAGGCGAAGGCCGGGCGCGCGGCGTCTTGCTGGAAGACCTGATCACGGCCAGCGCGAATAAGATTTTCGGGGTCAAGCCGGTGGTCTGCCAGCCCTTCCGGATCACGCGCAACCAGGATTTTTATTACAATGACTCCAATGCGCAGGCGCTCCTGGTGGAGATGCGCAAAAACCTGAAGCGGCGCAAATATGGCCGGATCGTCCGTCTGGAAGTACCGGAACAGCTGGACAACAGGCTCATGCTGATGCTGAAAAAATACCTTGGCATGAGCACCCGCGCCGTCTTCTACATTCCCGGCCCGATCAACCTGAATTTCCTGATGAAGGAGATCGCTGGCCTGCCGGGCTGCGATGACCTTCGGTTCCCGCCGTACCAGCCCAGGCTGGACGAAGCCTTCCGGAACGGACAGGACATCTTTACGGTCATCCGGGAGCAGGGGCCGCTCTTCCTGCATCATCCCTATGATTCGTTTGAACCGGTGCTGCGCCTCCTGCAGGAAGCGGCGGACGATCCGGATGTGCTGGCCATCAAGCAGACGTTGTACAGGGTGAGCGGAAAAAGCCCCGTCGTCGCGGCGCTGGAGCGGGCCGCCCGGAACGGCAAGCAGGTCACCGTGCTGATCGAGGTCCGCGCGCGCTTTGACGAGGAGAACAATATCAACTGGTGTATCGCGCTTGAAAAAGCCGGTTGCCACGTGATCTATGGCGTACCGAACTACAAGTGCCATTCCAAGATCACCCTGGTCATCCGCCGTGAAGGCGGCAACCTGGCCAGGTACGTACACCTGGGCACAGGCAACTATAATGATGTCACCGCCAGGTTGTACACCGACATGGGATTGCTGACGGCCGATCCGGTGATCGGAATGGACGCGAGCACCTTCTTCAATCTGGTAACCGGATTCGCGGAGACACACAGCATGACCCGGCTTGTGGCCTCCCCCCACGGCATCCGCGAGCGGCTGACGGAGCTGATTCATGAAGAAGCGAAGGCTGCTGAAGAGGATGAGCCCTGCGGTATCGTGATCAAGATCAACGGCCTGACGGACCGGAGAATGATCGACCAGCTGTATAAAGCCGCTGACAAAGGCGTACCGATCACGCTGATCGTGCGCGGTCCGTGCTGTCTGAGCGTAAAGGGCCGGCCCAACATCCATGTCCGCTCCATTGTCGGACGTTTTCTGGAGCACGCGCGCGTCTATTCCTTCCATCACCGCGGCTCCCCCGTGATGTATCTTTCGAGCGCAGACCTGATGACCCGCAACCTGGATAAACGGGTCGAGCTGATGTTCCCGATCGAGGATGAAGCCATCTGTCAGCGCATCACCGAGGAGCTCCGGCTGGAGACGGAAGACAATACAAAAGCCTGGTGTCTGACCAAGGGCGGTTCCTACCGCCGCGCGGACAGACACCAGCCGGAAATCAACGCCCAGGAGCAGAATATCAGTTCGGCGGATCCATTGTACCGCGGAATGGAAAAAGGAGAATGAGAAACGTCCAGTGTTCAAACGACTGAATGAAGAAATCAGCACGGTCATGTCCCGCGATCCGGCGGTCCACAGCCGCTTTGAGGTGCTGTTCTGTTATCCCGGATTCCGTGCGATCATGCGGCATCACCGCGCCCATAAAGCCTACCAGCGGGGCCATTACCTGTACGCGCGCTGGCTTTCACAGCGGACCCGGCACAAGACGGGCATTGAAATCCATCCGGGCGCCGAGATCGGGCCAAGGCTGTTCATCGACCACGGCAGCGGTGTGGTGATCGGCGAAACCGCTGTCATCGGTTCGGATGTGACGCTGTACCAGGGCGTGACGCTGGGCGGTACCGGCAAGGACACCGGCAAGCGGCATCCTACCATCGGAAATCATGTCACAATCGGCGCGGGCGCCAAGGTGCTCGGCCCGATCAACATCGGCGACCATGTCAAGATCGGCGCGGGGGCGATCGTATTGAAGGACGTGCCGGATCATTGTACCGTCGTCGGCAACCCTGGCCGCATCGTGCGGCGGCACGGCCAGGTGCCGGATATCGACCTTGAGCACGGCAACCTGCCCGACCCGGTGCTTGACCGTCTGCAGACGCTCCAGCGGGAGATCGAAGCCCTCAGGGAAACCGTAGCGTCCATGAAGCGCCCTGCCCCGGATCCGGCCAATCCCCCATCCCATACGACCAACACATCGGAGGAAGCAACACATGAGAATTTATAACAGCGCTACCCGGAAAAAGGAAGAACTCGTTCCCCTGCATGAGGGTGAAATCCGCATGTACGCCTGCGGTCCGACGGTGTATAACTATTTCCATATCGGCAACGCGCGTCCGTTCATCGTGTTCGATGTCCTGCGCCGGTACCTGGAATTCCGCGGGTACAAGGTGACCTTTGTCCAGAACTTTACGGATATCGATGACAAAATGATCCGCCGCGCCAACGAGGACGGAATCACCGTCAAGGAACTCGGCGACCATTTTATCGAGGAGTACTTCCGCGACGCATCGGCGCTGGGTATCCGCCCGGCGACCGTTCATCCCCGCGCCACCGAGCATATCGGGGATATTATCAAACTGATCCGCCGGCTGGAAAAAAACGGCCTGACCTATACCGTCAACGGGGACGTATACTTTGATACGAAGGCGTTTCCCGGCTACGGAAGGCTATCCGGCCAGAACCTGGATGACCTGGAAGCGGGCGCCCGGATCGACGTGGACACGGACAAAAAGAATCCGGCTGATTTCGCCGTCTGGAAAGCGGCCAAGCCCGGCGAACCCTCCTGGAACAGTCCCTGGGGCCCCGGCCGGCCCGGCTGGCATATTGAATGCTCCGCAATGAGCATGAAATACCTGGGCGAGACCTTCGACATTCACGGCGGCGGAAAGGACCTGCTGTTCCCCCATCACGAAAACGAAGTCGCCCAATCGGAAGGCGCGACCGGCAAGCCGCTGGCGCGGTACTGGATGCATAACGGCTTCATCAACATCGACAATGAAAAAATGTCCAAATCAGCGGGCAATTTCTTCACTGTCCGGGATATCCTGAAGGACTTCTCCGCAGAGGATGTCCGGTTCTTCATGCTCAGCGCGCACTATCGCAGCCCGCTCAACTTCAGCCGCGATATGATCGCGCAGGCGCATTCCTCCCTGATCAGGCTCTATAACGCGCGGGACCAGCTGCTTTTCCTGCAGGGACACGCGCAGGACAAGCCGGTCACAGCAGCGGAAGCCGATTTCATCAAACGGACAGAAGAAGCTGTCACACGTTTCGATGAGGCGATGGATGACGACCTGAACACCGCGGACGCACTGGGCGTGATCTTCAGCCTGGTCCAGGATATCCATGTCAGCCTCAACGCCGATTCCGCGCTGGCCGCGATCATCAAGGCCTATGAAACGCTGACCTCCTTCGCGGATGTCCTGGGGCTCTTCATGCAGAAAGCCGAAATGAAGCTGCCGGATGACATCCAGGCGCTCGTGGACGCCAGGAGCGAGGCACGGAAAAACAAGGACTGGAAGGCGTCCGACAGCCTGCGTGATGAGCTGAAACAGCGCGGCTATATCGTAGAGGATACCGCCCAGGGACAGAGCGTACGCCGCGCCATTCAATGAGCGGCGAAGCGCTGTCCGCCGGCGAACAGGCGGAGCTCCGCCAGCTGCGCCGCGATTTTGAAACATGTACCGACGCGCTGGATGAGATGTTTGAGCCGCTGCTGACGCGGGTGTACAGAGCCGCCAGGCGCTGCATTGCCCGCGTCGGCTTCACTGAGCGTCACTAGAAAGCAGGGCGGCGCCTGACTGTTATCACCGCGGCAGTGATGCTCCTGGCTGTCGCTTTCTGCGGTATCTGGTGTGCTGTCCGGGACAGAGGCAGGATGCCCCATGCGTATCTGAACCAGCCGCCCGTCCGCGCTCTGACGGCGGCAGATACCGCGGATGAGCTGCCTGCGCGGTCAGGGCTGAACGTCAATACCGCCACCGCTCAGGAGCTGACAGCGCTCCCCGGCATCGGAAAGGTGATCGCCGGGCGGATCGTCACAGAGCGGGAGGAACACGGCGATTTTCATTACCCCTCCGACCTGCTCTGTGTGAACGGAATCGGTCCCAAGGTACTCGAACGCATCCTGCCGCTGATCGTTTTTGAAGGGGACGACTGATCCCCGCTTTGAAGTGAACTGCGTATGAACTATCATGTGATTTGCAACCCGACCTCCGGCAACGGCATCGGAAAAGCCATCGGCGAGAAAACGGTTGACCTTCTTCATCAGGCCGGTCTGAGCTGCACCTGCCATCACACGGCGTTTCCCATGCACGCTGTCCAGCTGACCAAGGAAGCGCTCGCGGCCGGCGCGGACGCCGTGATCGCTGTCGGCGGGGACGGAACGCTGCACGAAGTCGCCCAAAGCCTTGCCGGTACGGACACGCCGCTCGGCATTATCGCCGCAGGGACCGGCAACGACTTTATCAAGACCCTTCATATCCCGGCGGATACCGAACAGGCGCTCGATATCATCCTTCATTCTCCGCCGCGTCCCGTGGATACGGTCCGGATCAATGACCGCCTTTTCATCAATGAATGCGGCTGCGGGTTTGACGTCATGGTGCTGGATTACGCAGAAAAGGCCAAGAAGGTCGTAAAAGGGATCCTGCCCTATCTGCACGGCGTCATCCAGACCATCCTGCATTACCACGATACGCGGGTTCGGTACAGCGTGGACGGCGGCGAAGTCCGGGAAGAAAACCTGCTGGTCATGGCCATTGGCAACGGGCGTTTTATCGGCGGCGGGATCCCGATCGCGCCGCACGCGGTGCCGGACGACGGCAGGCTGGATTTCCTGACCATCAGCAGCATGACCAGGAGCCGGATGTTTTCCGTGCTTCCCGGACTCCTGAAGGGAAAAATCGAGGAATTTCCGGAGACCACGCACCGGTATATCCAGCGTCTCCATATCTGGGGGGACCGGCTCCGCGTCAATATTGACGGGGAGATCCTGACGCTGGACGAGGCGGAGATCAGCATCCGTCCAGCTTCCCTGATGCTGTACAGGCCGGCGGAGGGAGAAACGCGGTGAGAATCCTGGGGATCGATCCCGGTCTGGCCACCATGGGATACGGCATCCTGGATGTCAGGGACCGCCAGCCGGTCCTGGTGGCCGCGGGAGCCGTCATTACGACGCCGGACATGAGGATGTTTGAACGCCTGCGGAAGATCTATGACGATGTATCGGATCTTCTCAGTCTGTACAAGCCGGATGATATCGTATTCGAAGAGCTGTTTTTTGCCCGCAACGTCACGACGGCGCTCAATGTCGGCGCAGCCCGCGGCAGCGCGCTGAGTGCCTGCGCGAAGTATACGGACCGGATCTACGAATACACGCCCATGCAGATCAAGCAGGCCGTGGTCGGGTATGGAAAAGCGGATAAGCACCAGATCCAGCACATGGTCCGGCTCATGCTGAAACTGCCGGACATCATCCGTCCGGACGACGCGGCTGACGCGGTGGCCGCCGCCCTGACGCACTTTAACACCGGGCCGATGAAAACCCAGTTCATGATGAAATAGCACCGGAGGAAGTAGCACCATGTTCGCCTATCTGGAAGGAAAAGTCGCATCCAAAGGTCCCAATGAAGCCGTCCTGGATGTTCACGGTGTCGGATTTCTGCTGATCTGCAGCATGAACACGCTTTCGGCGCTGCCGCCTGTCGGCGAACAGACCAGGCTGTTCACGGTCCTGAATGTGAAGGAGGACCTTCTGGAGCTGTACGGTTTTTCTTCCATGGAGGAAAAGCACATGTTCAGCCGGCTGACATCGGTGACGGGCATCGGACCCAAGACCGCCGTCCAGATCCTGAGCAGCCTGCCGCTGCGCGAACTGACACTGGCCATCATGACGGGCAATATCCAGGCGCTGAGCCGGGCGCAGGGCATCGGGAAAAAGACTGCCCAGCGCATCGCGCTCGAATTGAAGGAAAAGGTCAGCGACGCGGAACTGCAGGAGATCCTGCCGGGAGGTGCCCCCGCGGCGGAAATCCCGGTCACCGACACCCTGAGCGAAGCGATCCAGGGCCTGGTTTCCCTGGGCTATACCGCCCAGGAGGCGGCCCGCGCCGTCAAGGACGTATCCGGGCAGAGCGACGACCCCGCGCAGCTGATCATGCTGGCGTTGCGCGGCATGAGTTCGGGGAGGTAAGGAATGAGTGAATTTGACCGTTTGATGTCCGCTTCCATGCGTGCCGAAGACGGGGATACGGACAGTACCCTGCGGCCGAAGCAGCTCAGGGAATACGTGGGCCAGGAGCAGATCAAACAGAACCTGAAGGTCTATATCGAGGCGGCGCTGGGGCGTCAC
>CACXEB010000278.1 GCA_902766515.1 uncultured Eubacteriales bacterium | reverse complement strand
GGTTTCCTGGTTGCGGGGGTAGGGAATATCCACCGGCACGATCTCCTTGATACGGCCCGGCCGCGCGGACATGATAATCACCTTCTGTGCCAGCAAAATGGCCTCGTCCACGTCATGGGTGATAAAAAAGCAGGTTTTCATATCCTTTTCCCAGGTTTCCAGCAGCTCCGACTGCAACTGGGTGCGCGTCTGGGCGTCCAGGGCGCCAAACGGCTCATCCATCAGCAGCACCTCAGGGTCTGCGGCGTAAGCGCGGGCAATGGCCACCCGCTGTTTCATGCCGCCCGAAAGCTCCTTGGGAAAATGGTCGGCGAATTTCTCCAGATCCACTTTTTTCAGGTATTCCATGGCTTCTTTTTCCGCCGCGTCCCCTTTGACGCCCCGCATGTTCAGGGCGAAAATGACGTTCTTCTTTACGGTAAGCCAGGGGAAGAGGGCATACTGCTGGAACACCACGCCCCGCTCGGTGCCGGTGCCGGTGATTTCATGATCGTTGCAGTAGGCTTTGCCCGAGGTGGGCATCTGCAGGCCGGCGATAATGTTAAGCAGGGTGGATTTTCCGCAGCCGGAAGGCCCCACCACGCAGATGAATTCGTTTTCGTAAATATCCAGGCTCACGTCCATCAGGGCTTCGGTGGGGCCGTTGCGGGTTTCATAAACCTTGGACACGTGGTCGATGTGGACCTTCAGATTTCGCGCTTCTCCTGCCATGAAGTGAGCCTCCTTTCCAGCAGTTTGATCAGCTTTTCGATCGCGATGCCGATCACGCCGATAATGATGATGTAGAGCAGCATGGGCTTGGTCTCAAAGGCGTTGTTCAGCGACCGTATGCGCATGCCCAGACCCGCTATGGCGCCGGTGGACTCGGCGGCGATCAGGGTGGTCAGGGCGACCGAAGCGCCCAGGCGGATGGCGGTCAGGATGAAGGGCAGGGAGGCCGGGGCGATGACGCGGATGAAAATATCCTTGTCGGAAGCGCCCAGCACGCGTGCGGCCTTGATCAGGGTCTCGTCGATATTGATGACGCCCTGGTAGATCGTGATACACATGGTCAGGAAGGTCGCCAGCGTGATCACGATGATCTGCGGCTTGCGGCCGACGCCGGCGGCAATGACCACCAGGGGCACGTAAGCCAGCGGCGGAATGTTGCGGATGAATTCGATCCAGGGCTCAATGATGTTGCGCACCGGCTTGTACCAGGCCATCAGGATGGCGATCGGCAGCGCGATTACGAAGCCCAGGCCGAAGCCCGACAGCACGGAGATCATGCTGGAGGAAATGTCCTTCCACAGCACGCCGCGCTGGATCATGACCGGCAGCTGCTTCATGGTTTCCACGACGTTGGGAAAGCACCGGGATGTGGCGGGCAGGATGGACAGGATATACCACAGCGCCATGGCGGCCAGGAAGGAAAACAGCAGCCACATTTTATCCGGGATACGGAAACGGCTTTCCTTGGCGTCTGCTTTATTTTTCTGCATCGGGGTTGATCCTCCTTTTCGGGGATTTCAGGCGGAGAACGGGGAGAGACCGGCCTATCCGCGGATAAAATACTTATCGATACAGCAGGCTGCCGCACCGATGGCGCCGGCGTATTCGCCCATATCCACCGGTACGACGCGCAGCGCGTCATCATCCGGCAGAAAGGCGAAGCGCGTCAGGGTTTTTTCCACCGTGTCAGCATTCCGGCGGTTGATGAATACCGGGCCGCTGAGCAGCACCAGGTGCGGGTTGATGATGTCCACGATATTCGCCAGGGCGACACCGACGTAGAACATGGCCTGATTCATGATCTCGCATACCAGGGGGTCGTCCGCCCGCTGCGCTTCCAGCACGTGGGGGAGGAGCAGCGCTTCCGGCTCGGGACAGAGAGTGTTCAGGAGGGTCTTTTCGCCGCCGCGCATGCGCTGTCTGCACCGGGACAGGATGCTGTTTACGCTGGACAGCGCTTCCAGGCTGCCGGGCAGGCCGAAGTCAGCCTTCTCCTGGGTATCCGGTTTCAGGATCATTTTGCCGATCTCGCCGGCGGCGGCGTCCTCGCCCTTGAACACGCGGTTGCCCAGCACGAAGGGACAGGCGATGCCGAAGGATACATAGCACAGCGCGAAGGTGGTTTCGCCCTCCAGCAGCTCCGGCCAGAAAAGGCTGATGGCGGTGCTGCGGGCCTTTACGTTGTTCTCCAGCCGCACTGGCAGGCCGGTAAAGCGACTGATTTCCTCTGCCAGAGGCTGACCCCGCCAGGACATACGCTCGAGCATGTCGTTCTTGACCTGGCCGCGGTGCGAGTTGACGACGCCGGGGGTCGAAATGCCGATGCCCAGGAGCTTGCCCCACAATTCGGGGTACTGCTGACGGATCAGGGACAGGATGCCCTGCAGCTGATGCAGCATGACGCTGTAATCGTCGCTCATGACCTCGTAGGTGCCGCAGGCCAGGACCTTGCCGCGCATATCGCAG
Source organism: uncultured Eubacteriales bacterium (assembly GCA_902766515.1). Next base: position 10,380 of record CACXEB010000278.1, on the reverse strand, counting down.
AGGCTGAAACGGGTGCCGTCACGGCCCAGGGAGAGCCCCAGCACCGTATAGCAGTCCCGTTTCAGGTCGATCAGGATCGGCCTGCGGCCCGTGCCGGTCTGCGGCGGGACCTGTCCCTCCGTCGGGACCTCCTCCACATAGCCCTGGCTGATCAGCTCCGCGGTGATGTTGGTGATGGTCGCGGGCGTCAGGCCGAGCTGCGCTGCGATGCCGGCGCGCGAGATCGGCGCGTTCCTGTACAGTATCAGCTTGACGGCCTCCAGATTTTCCTGTTTGACGGTGCCGTTGTTGCGGCCGGATGTCACCGCCATGGTCAGCGCCTCCCCCATGAATCAGTCTGTGTTTTCACCGGTCACCTCAGGGTGACCGTGCTCGATGTCCGGGCGGACAGATAGACAGCCTCCACGATGCGGAGGGTCTCCTTCGCGTCCCGCGGTGCCCAGGGCAGGGGCTCCCCGTTCAGGAGCGCCCTGTAAGCGGCTTCCATCTGGCGCTCATGGCAGACGCCCCAGTAGCTTTCCCCGCCGCCCTGGAAGCCCCCGCAGGGGATGGTCTCCAGGGTGCCGTCCGCCCATCTGATCTCCATCCGGTCAAGGGTCAGCGTCGCCGTGGCCTTTTCAAAGGCGACCTCCACGCGGATGGGGCTGTTGGTGATGTAATAGTTGCAGGCGAAAAAGCTGTATACGGCGCCGTTCTCCAGCGTGATCGCGGCGTCCGCCTCATCCTCCACCTCGATGCCCGTCAGCACGCGCCTTGCGGTATGTGCCTGCACGGTCCGCGCCTCCAGGCCGGTCATGTACCGGACCAGGTCGATGGAATGGATGGCCTGGTCGATCACGACGCCGCCGCCCTCCGTGCTCCATTTTCCTTTCCAGTCGCACCGGTAATAGCTTTCGGGCCTGTACCAGTTGAGGGTGGAAAACGCGCCCCGGACCGCGCCCAGCCGGCCGCTTTCGCGCAGCTCCCTGACCCTTTGGACGCCGTCCGTGTACCGGTTCTGGAATATGACGCCCAGCGCGCACCGGGCCTCCTCTGCCGCCGCGATCATCCGGTCCGCGTCCTCCGGGCAGATCGCGATGGGCTTTTCCGTCAGGACGTTCACGCCCTCCGAAAAAGCGTACAGCGCGTACCGGCAGTGCAGGTGGTGCGGCAGCAGGATGTGCAGCAGGTCCGGCTTCGTCTCCCTGAGCAGGGCCCGGATACCGTCCTCCGTGACCCGGCCGGAAAATGTACAGCCGGGAAAGCGGGCGGCGAAGGCCTCCGCCCGTTCAGGAACCTTGTCCACGGCCAGCACCGGCTCCGCCAGGTCCTTCAGCTTTTCAAGCGCGGCCTGATAGACCGACGCGATCCGCCCGCAGCCGACGACGGCGATACGAAGTCTTTTCATTTCCAACCGTTCCTTTGTCAAAGCATGTCCCTGACGCCCTTCAGGTAGCTGATGGCCCGCAGGTAGCTGTTACCGTCAAAATTGCCCGTCTCGTACTCGACGACGGCCCAGCCGTCCCGGCCGAGCGCCCTGTCCAGCGCGCGCATCAGCCGCGGATAGCCCATGTCGCCGCTGCCCAGGTCGGCAAAGCCCTCATGTACCGCCGAAAAGCGGAGGCTGCCCGGATCGGCCGCCCGGTGATAGTCCCTCAAATGCACATAGCGGAAGCGGCCGGGGTATTTTTCCAGCAGGGAGACCGGATCGTAACCGGACACCGCGGCCCAGCCCGTATCCAGCGCGAAGCACACGGCCGGGGCGCGCTCGGCCAGCGTGGACCAGAGAAGCCCGCCATCCGCGAACTCCCAGCTGTGGTTGTGGTAATGCACGGTGACGCCGTAGTCCTCCCGGATCTCCCGGGCGATCGCGTTCAGGTTTTCCGCGATCCTGACCGCGTTCGACGGGTTGTGCAGCGCCGGGTCCGGTGCGCCGTCGCGGATCGCCCTGTCCTTCATCCCGTCAGGCCCGCCGCCCGGCGCACCGGAAGCGATCACGTTTTTATCCTCGAAGGCGGAAACGAAGGCGGCTGTTTTCCGGAGGGCCTCCCGGGCCTTGTCCGGCGCGCACAGCAGGTCCGGCAAACGCAGGTTGTTGCAGTGGAGTCCCGCGAGGCGAAGGCCCTTCGCGCGCAGGGCGTCCGCGAGCCTGTCCCGTTCGTCAAGGCCGAAAAACCGCTCGCCCAGCTCGCAGCCCTCCGCGCCCGCGAAGAAAAGCTTCCCGAGCACGCCCTCCGTATCCGTTTTGATCTGCGGGCCGTACAGCACGCAGTGCGCTCCGAGCCTCATACGTCCTCCCCCTCCCACTGTACGGGCAGGACCTCCTCCAGGTCCGCGCTTTCCTGCGCCGTCTGGATGAGGGTCTGGATATACCTGCCCCTTTCAAAGGTCAGCAGTGTTTCTATGCCATACTGTATAGCGTCCAGGAACTGGCGGATCTCGTAGTAAAAGTTGATCTCGAAGGGGATCCTCGGCGCGTTCTCATCCGGGCCGTAGCAGCTTTCCGGCACGGGCACCGCCTGCGGCCTTTCCGTGTAGCCGCCGTCCTTGCCCTTGAGCTGCAGCGTCAGCTCGAAGGGCCTGCTGCCGTCAAAGATCATCTTGCCGCCCTCGCCCACGATCTCCAGCAGGAATGTGGCGCCGATGCGGCTGGCGGTGAAATTGTACAAAGCGCCGCTCTCCGTCCGGCAGATCCAGCAGGCCACGTCGTCGTTGGTCACGCGCCCTTTTTTGCCGAGCCGGCCGATCACCTCGCGCTCCTCCATCGGGGTATACTGCATGCAGCTGATCTCCGTGACCGGTCCGCAGGTGTCCCGCAAAAGGTAGTCGCATATGTCCATCATGTGGCTGCCGAAATCCGCCAGCGCCCCGGGGCCGGACAGCTCCCTGCGGGTGCGCCATTCCAGCTGCACGGCGGGGTTGGCGAAGCGGTCCCCGCCCTGCTCCTCGCGGACGAAATAGACCCGGCCCATCTTTCCCTCGTCGATCAGCTGCTTCATATAGACAAATCCCGGGATATCGCGGTAGCACAGGCCGATCATCGCCACCTTCCCGCTCAGCTCGGCATAGCGGATGGCCCGGCTGCATTCCTCCGGGGTCGGCGCGATCGGCTTCTCGCACAGGACGTGCCTGCCGGCCCTGAGCGTCGCCTCGGCCAGCTCCCCGTGCGTGCAGTTCGGCGTGCAGATGCTGACCGCGTCACACAGGGAAAAGAGTTCCTCAAGGCTCCCACAGGCTTTGGCGTCCGTGAGGGAGTATTTTTCGATATACTCCGCGGCCCTGCCGTCGATCAGGTCGTAACACGCGGTGATCTTTGCGTCGCTGCAGCGCTTGTATGCGCCGATATGGCTGCGGGCGATACCGATATGACTGCCGCAGCCGATGATGCCGATGCGGACCATGTCCCTTCCTCCTTATACAGCTTATACAGATCGTCAGGCGGGCTCCGAAAGGATCTTCTCCAGGTACTGCCTGCCCCTGACCAGTCCCTCCGCGACCTTCTCCGCGCTGCCCTCGTACAGGGCGTCCTCGTGCTCCAGGCTGACGGTGCCGTCAAAGCCTGATGCCCGCAGGAGCGAGATCAGCTTTCTCCAGTCCAGTTAGCCCCTTCCGGGAATCACATACTGCCACCAGCTGAAATCGGTCAGGATACCGGTCCGCTTCAGGCGCTCGCGGTCGATGGCCGTGTCCTTCCCGTGCACGTGGAAGATCCTGTCCGCGAATTCCGCTATGGGCGCATAGGGGTCGATCATCTCCCAGACCAGGTGGCTGGGGTCGTAGCAGAGGCCCACGCGCCTGCTCCCGAGCCGTTCAAAGAGCATCTGCCACATCGGCGGGGAGATCGCGATATTGCCCATCAGCGGGCAGTTTTCAAAGCACAGGCGGACGCCGTTCATTTCGGCCAGCTCCACCAGGGGCGCGAAGATCTCCGTTACCCTGTCCAGGCTCCGCACGGGGATGCGGCGGATCAGGTTGGCCCGGTCCCTGCCGGCGGGATCGCGGTCGTAGAGGCCTTCCTCCACGGACTTGTCTATGCCGGTGGAGGTGATCACCTTGTCGATGCCGTACCGGCCGGCGAACACGATGCGCCGCCTGAGCTCGCGCAGGTGGTTTTCCGCCTCTTCCCTTTCGGTGGACAGGTAATTGCGGCAGTAGATCAGGGCGGAAACACCGATCCTGCCTTCACCGAGCACCTTTTCGTACGCGCGGTCGTCCAGCGGCAGCATGGGGCCTGCCTCCAGGTCCTGAAAGCCGTTGTCCGCGGCCCACGCGGCCACCTTCTCCAGCGTGTCAAAGCGGCCGTCCCCGGACCTTATGGACTGCTCCGCCAGCGCGTTCGTCAACAAACCGATCTTCATCAGCACACCGTCCGTTCCGGTCATAAAAGGCCGCGGCGGCGGCCGGATACCCCGGCCTGCCCGCCACGGCCGAGCCATGTTTACGGGGATCGTCGCCCGCCGCCGTCAGGCGGCGGGCTGAAGGAAACCATTACTGGAGAGCGGCGTAGTCCGCGTCGGTGTAGGGCTGGCCCACGACCCAGTTGGAGAACTCGAGCTCCGCGAAGTCGATGCTGAGGGTGTCGCAGGCGGTCTTCCAGGCGTCGGTCTCGGCGTCGCTCAGCATGGAGAGGTAATCCATGGGCTCGTCAATGGACTGGCTCAGGATGCCCTGCGCGATGCTCGCCAGGGAGGGAGTGGCGCTGATGACGGTGGAATAGAAGTCATAGAAGCGCACGTCACGGGTGGTGGCAAGCGGGATATCGACGCACCTGGCGGAAGCGTCATAGTATTCCTTCATGACGGGGTCCACCATGTTGGCTTCGTTGACGCCCTTGATGACGGAAACATAGGAGCCGGACTTCACGACGTCCGCCTGGTAATGATAGGCGGCGTCATACAGCGCTTCCAGGTAACGGGCGGCTTCCTTCGGATGCTTGGAATTGGAATAGATGCCCATCCAGGTGCCGATCTCGGCGCTGGCGACATAGCCGTTGTCGGCGCCCTTGGGCGGGGTCATGACGCCGTAGTTGAGCTCCGGATGGTCGTTGGCCCAGGTGCCGATGCACCACAGGCCCTGGCACAGGAACGCGGCCTTGCCCTGGGCGAAATACTCGCGGGCCTGCGGCGCGTTGATGGAAGCGGTATCCGGGTAGAGGCTGCCGTCCTCGACGATGCCCTGCAGGAGCTCCACGGCCTTGCGCATTTCCTCGGTGTCATAGGGGACCCTGCCGTTCACGGTCAGCGCGCGGCCGCTGTTGGCGATCTTGCCGCCGGCGGACTGGACCAGCGCGCGCAGCAGGACCTCGCAGCGGTTCGCCTGGGCGCCGCCCTCGATGAGGCCCCAGTAACGGCCCGCGCCCTTTTCGGTGACGGTCTTGCAGGCAGCGCGGAACTCGTCAAAGGTGGTGGGCACGGCAAGGCCGCACTCGTTGAGGATGTCCTTGTTGTAATAGATCATGGCGACGCTCACGGTGCCGGCTTCGGGCACGGTGTAGAGGACGCCGTTCTTGCGGGAGGTGCCTTCCGCCAGCGTGCCCTCCATGAAGGAATCGACAAACTCCTTGGACACATAGTCTTCCATCGGCAGGAACCAGTTCTGGTTCACGGCGGCGGTCAGGTTCAGCGTGGTGGGTACCGGGAACAGGTCGGGGCCGTCGCCGTTCTGGATCGCGCCGAGCACGGTGCTGTTGAACTGGTCGATGGTCAGCTGGGTATACTCGACCTTGATATCGGGGTTGTTGGCCATGAATTCCTCATGGAACTTGTCACGGAAGGCGCGGGTGGAGTCGGACCAGTCATACACCCTCAGGACGACGGGTTCGTCGGCCAGCGCGGCGAGCGGGGCCATGAGGCCCAGGACCATCACGGCGGCCAGCAGCAAACAGATGCGGGAAAGGATGTTCTTCATACGATTTGCCTCCTTCGATGATTATGTGATGCACTTTGCGTGCAAAACATCGGTCGTGTGATCAGCCCTTCACCGCGCCGGCCATGCCGTTGATGAAGAACTTCTGGAAGGCGATGAACACGATGATGATGGGGATCATCGCGATGGCGGCGCCGGTGCAGATGCCGGTCCAGTCCACGGTGTTCTCGCCCTTGAAGGCATACAGGCCGACGGCCAGCGTACGCGCCGCGGGATTGTTGAGCGTCAGGATCAGGGGCAGCTGGAAGGCGTTCCAGGTCCACAGGGACTCCATGATGATGACCGTGGTGGAAATGGGCGAGGACAGGGGCACCATAACGTTCACATAGGTGCGCAGGAAGCCGCAGCCGTCCATCCGGGCGGCCTCCTCCAGCTCGTTGGGCACGGTGGAATAGTAGCTGGAGAACAGCAGCAGGAACACCACGTGCGCGCCGCCCGCGCCGGATAGGATCAGGCCGAGGCGGGAGCCCAGCAGGTTCATGCTCTTGACGATCTGGTAGACGGGGATCAGGGTGGATACCAGCGGGATGCAGATGGACGACAGGAAGACGGCCATCAGGACGCTCCGTCCGACAAACTTGTAGCGGCCCAGCACATAGCCCGCCATGTTGGTCATGATGAGCACCAGCAGGACGGAGAACACCGTGACGATCGTGGAGTTCAGGAAGTAGGCCGCGAAATTGGCCTTGCTCCAGACCCGGGCATAGTTTTCGAACGTGATCCTGGAGGGGATCAGCGCCAGCTGCTCACTGAAAAAGTCCGCCTGCGGTTTGAATGAGGAAATGACTGTCCAGATGATGGGATAAAGCCAGATGAGCGAGCAGACGATCAGGATCAGGTTGATCACGATGCGGCTCATGCCGAGCTTTTTCCTGTGCCTTTTTACCGTGGTCACGTTGTATGCTGTCATGATCAGACGCCTCCCCTCACTGCAGCTTCTGGAGCCGGCCCTTGAGCCAGTTCAGCACGGCCCCGATGATGATGACCACGATGCCGAACAGCGTCGCGGCCGCGGACGCGTAACCGAAGCGCGGCAGGCCCATGTCCGACGTGAACGCGGTGCGGTATACGAAGGTGGCGATCACGTCCGTGGCGAAGAAGGGACCGCCGCCCGTCAGCGTCTGGATCAGGTCGAAGGCCTTGAGCGAGTTGATGGTGCACAGGATCAGGATAATGCCGGCGGTGGGGGCGATCATGGGCATGACCACGCTGAAGAAGGTCCTGGTCCTGGTGGCTCCGTCCACGCTGGCGGCCTCCATCACGTCGTTGGGTACGCCCTGCAGCGCCGCCAGCCAGTAGATCATGTAGGTGCCCATGTCCTTCCAGACCGATACGAAGACCACCGTGCGCATGGCGAAGTTCTTGTTGCCCGCCCAGTTGATGTTCTTGTCGATCAGGTGCAAGTTTTTGAGTACGTAATTGATGACGCCGCTGGAGGACCAGATGAAGCTCATCACGATGCCCACGACGGAGGCCGTGACGACCACCGGCGTGAACAGGGACACGCGGTACACCGTACGGGCCCTGAGCTTCTCATCGTTCAGCAGGAACGCGAAGAACAGGGAGATGACGACCTCGAGGGGCACCACCATGATCATATAGCGGAAGCTGTTGGCAAAGGCGCCCCAGAACAGCTTGTCGTTCAGCATGTTTTTGTAGTTTTCCAGCCCGATGTAGGTCATGTCCGAGGTCATGCCCGACCAGTTGAACAGCGAGTAGTACACCGAGCAAAGGATCGGATAGCCCTGGAACAGCAGGTAGAAGATCAGGGTCATGGCCACGAATGCCCAGCACCACAGATTCAGTTTGATCCAGTTTTTCTGCTGGACCGGGTTCCGCTTGACCTGAATGGCTTTCTGACTCATGCGTGTTCATCTCTCTCTTGTTTGATTTCGGACGGCGGTTCATGGAGGCCCGTATAGCGCTGCATCACTTCGATCGCCCGGTACACGTCGTAATCTCCGGGGAAGCGGCTTTCCCGCTGACGTACCAGGCGGCAAAAGTCCGCGAATGCCCGGTCGGCGGAGGCCTGATCTCCCTGGGTCAGGGCGGCGATCGCGTCGCCGTAGGCGGCGTTTTGACGGAGTGTGCTCTGATACCGGAGCAGGATGGGGTCGTTTCCGGCGGCGAGCGCCGCTTCCTCTGCCCGGGACAGGCGGGCGATCTCCCGGTAGCGCGCCGTCAGGTCCGGACGGGTGCGGGGGCCGTTTGCGTTGGCATAGTCGGTATCGCACAGGTTCGATACAGCTTCAAAGTAACTTCGGACGCGGAGCCCGGCCTCGCCGTACAGCGAGGAGAAGTAGCCGCTCTCAATGGCGCTCAGGTCACTGCTGCCCCACAGCGCCCGCCCCATCAGGTAAATGGGCAGCGCGTTGGGGATGGCCACCCGCAGCTCCTGGCAGGCGATCATCCCCTGGAAGGCCAGTCCCTGCAGCTGCTCCGTGTCGCGGTACAGCGTGCGGGTGATCTTCATGTAGCCCGGGTCCCCGTAGTGCACCCTGCCCAGGTGGTAGTCATAAATGAAGGCGTCCCCTTGGAAGACATGCCGCCAGGCTGCGTAGTACCTGAGGTTTTCTTCAATGCTCAGCGGCAGCGTCATGGCGTTGCGGCGGAAGGCGGGGCAGTTCCCTGACGGGAGCCCGGGGGGATAAGGTGCTTCAAAGCTGCGGGAAATGGGGGCGAACATGAGGATGAAGCGCTCCGGATGCATGATCCGGGCCTTCCGTGGAGGAGCCAGCAGCTCCTGGTAGAGCAGGAACACGATCCGTGTGGTCAGGCCGGCCTCGGTCAGGGCATCATCGATGCGGTTCAGGATGCGCACGTACTGGTCGGACAGGCTGCTGGCCCGGCAGGCTGCGCATTCGCACAGGTTGTTGTAAGTGTCGGCCAGCCAGAAATGCACCGCGTTCGCTTCCGGGTGGGCCCTGGCATAGGTGACGACGGCCTCGGTCAGCGCCTGCTGCACGTCCTCGCTGGCGTAGCAGAGGTTGGTGTTGGCCGGGATGCCGCCGAAGAGGCGCCTTTCACCGTGCAGGAGGGCGATCCGGTTACGGAGCCGCTCGTCGGACGGCTCCCGCTGGCGGTGCCAGCCGTTGCCCGGATAACCGAGCGCTTGGGCCGTCCAGCCATGACCCGCCCGGTGCAGCAGCAGCCCTCGTTTCCGGATCTCGTTGACCACGGCCGCGTCGAAAGCTTCCTTGTTCGCCTCGGACAAGTCCACAGGCGGGATCAGAGGGTTGTTCTCGTGGGAGTACCATCGTTCAAAAAAGACGTCCGGCCGGAAAAACTGGAGAAAACAGGTGTTCATGCCTGCTTTGGGCAGCCAGTCGATGTAGCTGAGCATCTGCTCCAGGGAGACCGCGCCCTCCACGCACACGCCGCGGATACGGTGCTTCGCCCGGCTTTCCCTTTTGCGGGCGGTCAGCTGCCGGGGGTCGGTGATCCGCGGCGTCCGGGTGAAGTCGCCGCCGGGGGCGAAAAAAGAGAAACCGATTTCCTTCAGGTAGGCGTAGGCGCCGATCAAAGCGCTGCGGGCATTGCTGCCGGTGACCGTAACGGCGGCCGGCGTTGCTTCAAAGGTATAAGCGTCGTCTCGGCTGCATCCGCTGCATTGGACGCGGACCAGCGGGAGGGAAGCATCCCGCAGGCCTGCGTTCCGCAGGTACTTCTTGATTTCCGCTGCCGCGAAGGCCAGCGTGGGAGAGGCAGTCATTTCGCTCATGCCAATGCTCCTGAAGAGGGAAAAAGAAACCAATAATTAATTTAACGATTTAAATAATACCAGATGTTTCTGTCCGTGTCAACTCTATATTTTACCTTTTTTTCAAAAATCTATTGACACATCATCCATTATTTGATATTTTGTTAAATGAATTAATGAATAGGGGGCATGACTTGCATGGAGCTGTATAAGGATCAAACCCAGCCGGTCGCAACACGGGTGGAGGACCTGCTGTCCAGGATGACGCTGGAGGAAAAGGCCGCGCAGCTGTGCGGCGACCTTCCCGCCGGATTCATGAAGGACGGCCGTGTGTCCCTGGAATTGCTCAGGGAAAGGTTCCCCCATGGACACGGGCGCTTCACCCAGTATTCCCTGGCGGGAATCGTGGACCCGGTGCAGATCGCTGAGATCAGCAATACGCTGCAGCATTATTTTGTGGAAGAAACCCGCCTGGGGATCCCCGTGGCACTGCAGGCGGAAAACCTGTGCGGTTATCCCGGCGCGGAGGGCACCCTGTTCCCGGCCCAGATCAACTTGGGCTGCACCTGGGAGCCGGAGCTGGCGGAGAAAATGGCGGCTATCGTCGGACAGGAGAGCCGGGCGGTGGGCATCAACAGCGCCATGAGCCCGGTGATCGATGTTTCCCGGGACCCCCGCTGGGGCCGCACCTACGAGACCTACGGCGAAGACCCCTACCTGATCAGCCAGATGGGCATCCACTATATCCGCGGCATGCAGGGGGACAAGCAGAGCGG
>CACXEB010000277.1 GCA_902766515.1 uncultured Eubacteriales bacterium | reverse complement strand
TCTCCTCAGTTCGCCATTGTCGCATCGGACGCTGCCGCGTGCGATGCTCTGTGGCTCACTGGGCCTTCTCCTGCCTTCATCGCCCACTGGGCGCGGCAGGATACGGCCCCTTCGGTTCGGCCTTCGGCCTCATCCGCCGAATCAATCGGCGGACGCTAGGATTCCGTTCCGCAGTTACCACATCATATGTCTCTCACGGCTTCTCTTTTTCCTCCTTCGCGTTACCCGTGAACAGTAACGCCCAGGGGCTTTTTTACATCCCGCTTTGGCTTTTCTGATTGCGCAGACGGATGACATGCGGTATAATATGATCGAAGAACCTTCGGAAACATCCGAAGAACGCCATCACGGCAAAGAATCTCAAACCGATCCATTCAACGGTCCTGCTGGCAATGCCATGAAACCGCAACAAGGAGGAAAAGCCATGAGACATTCCCGGAGATTCGCGACGCTTCTCCTGATGCTCGCACTGCGGCTCGCGCTGCCGCTGGCGGCCCGGGCGTTTGACGACGGCACGCTGTGTCAGGCCGTCCAGAGCGGCAGGCACGACTGGAAGCGGATCGAATATGCCGCGCCCACCTGCACGAAGGAGGGCAGCGCCACCTACCGGTGCGGCTGGTGCAAAAAAACCGCGTCGGAAACGATCCCCCGCACAGCCCACCGGAAGGTGGAACAGGGCGCCCTGCCCACCTGCACCGAGGACGGATATACGGTCACCGTCTGCGCCGACTGCGGCGCACAGCTCACCCGCAAACAGATGCTGCCGGCGCTCGGCCACCAATGGGTGGAGGAATACCGGGCGCCTACCTGCACCGTGGACGGCTACCGGGGCTCGTACTGCAGCCGCTGCCATGAAAAAGGCCAGGAAAACGCCATTCCGGCCACGGGCCACACGCCCCGCCCGGAACGGGGCAGGGAAGCGACCTGCACCGCGGACGGCTACACCGCCTCCAGCGTATGCGCCGTCTGCGGCGCGACCCTGGAAGCCCGGAAGACGATCCCGGCCCTGGGCCACAGCTGGAACGGCGGTACCGAAACCGTCCAGCCCACCTGCACCGCGGCAGGCGTCAGAACCTACACCTGCTCCCGCTGCGGCGCGACCCGCACCGAAGCCATCCACGCCAGCGGCCATATGTGGGGCCGCTGGGAGATAGAGTTTCCGGGTACCTGCGTCAAGCAGGGCATGAAGGTGTGCCATTGCAGGGTCTGCGGCGAGGATAAATACCAGTACGCCGGCTATGGCGACCACGACTGGGGTCCCTGGACGGTCGTGACGCCCGCGGCGCCCGGCATCGCGGGCGTGGAGAAGCGCGTCTGCAACAACGCCTCCGACCATGTGGAAACCCGGGAGATCCCTGCCCTGCCCGAGAAAGAGGACGGCCCTGCCGTGGCCTTCACGCTGTCCTCCGCGGAGGACGAGGGCGCCGGCAAGCGGTATGAGGGCGCTGTCGTCACCTTTATCGCCACCCTGGTCAACAACGGCGGCTGCCCGGTCTACCTGCCGGTGCCTGAAAACGGCCATGATACGGCGCTCCCCCACGGCACCACATCCCTGTCCGGCCATGCCGGTTCATTCGCGGTGCTGGAACCCGGCGAAAAGATGGAATACGCCTATGACCAGGAGGTCACCGCGAAGCAGGCGGAGGATGGATACGCCTACAACCAGAGCTCCACATCCATTTTCTGGTATGACGGCGACGGCCGGCTCCAAACCGGCTCCGCCACCAATACCGGCCATTTCATCTATCTCACCTACCCGGAGGATGTCAAGGCCGAGCTGACGTTGAAGTGGCTGTACGACAGCGACTCGAACAAGAATCCCTACGATACCGATACCTTTGATCCGGGCGACAGCGTCTATGCCCTGCATTTCGTGACCAACACCGGCAGCGTGCCGCTCGATGTATGGATGCATATCTATATGCCGCACGACGTGGACATTCACTATTCCCTGGGCGTTCTCGCCCCGGGCGAGGAATTCGGCAGGGGAAGCGGCGCGGCCATCATTGGGACCGTGGTGGATCCCGGCACCGAAACGGACGAATACCTTGGCACCGTGACGCAGACCGTCTGGTACAGCGGCCATGACGTCACCACCGGCGAAAAGCTGTGCGAGACCGAACCGCTGATCAGCGTATGGAAGGTGCGCAGGCCCGCGGACGAATGATTGATCCCCTTCATCTGGAAGTATAAAAAACTACAGCCGATGCAGTTTTGCTCTGCATCGGCCGTTTCGTTTTCCGAGGGATCGCCGGACCCTGTGCCCGGTTCCGCCCGATCAGTCTTCCTCCAGGATCTCCAGCTTCCTGAACCGCTCCAGCAGCGCGTCCAGGTCCGCCGCGGCGGTTGCCTCGTCGACGTCATAACTTTCCAGTATGGCATCCAGGAGCGCCCGGCGGTCAGCGGGCGCCTGGAGCTTTTCCCATACGAAGGCGGACAGCTCGTTCATGACGACGGTGCCATGGAAATCCTTGATTGCCGCGCCGGTGGGCATCAGGACGTATTCCCCCGCCAGGTTCCTCAGTATCAGGTCATTGCGCGCTTTCATGCGTTCGCCTCCATTCTGTCATGCCGTCAAAGATCAGTCAGGCCGCCAGACCGATCGGCACACAAGGTGCGCCGGCCGGTCCGGCGGCCGAATGACTGATGTTCTTGTCCGAAAAGGCAACACTCAATCAGGCGCATCCATTCTGCGCCTTTTGAGACAGGTTCTTCTCAGGCCGGCAGCGCATGCCGCCGGCCTGCCGCCGGATGAATCAGCAGTTCCTCAGCATCCGCTGTTGCGGCCGGAAGAGAAGGTCCGCTGATTCCTGTGGTACGGAACGCCATCGCATCCGCCGCCACGGCCACGGCCACGACCCACGTCGCCGTTGCCGGCGGACGTCAGGATCACGTCGTCCGCCTGGATCTCGATCTTCTCGATCCGGGGAGCGACATAGGCTTTCTTTTTGTTCTCAAGCTCCATTCTGACAACCTCCTTATGAGTTGGATTCGTGCTTTATGTCCCCCGTTCGCAGATGGGAGGGGATAGAATGCCCCGGCTGACCATATACCTGGTCACCTGGCATAAAGCAGCTGGCTGCTGCCCCGGCTCCGCGTGCTGCAGGAAGCGGGCGGCACATTGATTGCACACTTGTTTATACGGGCATTCCTGGCATTCTGGCACCTTGGGCCAATTGCGGGCGGCAGTGTTGATGATCCGCCACGCCTCGCCAAACCCGATCCGCAGGGGCTCGCTTATGACCTCCAGCCGGTTGCAGATCCGCATGCGGCCCTGCCAGTCGATCACGAACCCGGACCGGCCGCCCCCGCACTCCAGCCCGCGTTCATCGCACGCGCTGCGGGGACCGCCCGGCGCGGGCAGGTCGCTTTCGGGGAATTCCTGCAGCGGAAGCCCGCGCAGCTCGCGGTCAAACCGCAGGATCCGCGCGTAGAATTCCGCGTCCAGGTCCTCGCTTCCCTCCCGCTGGGGACCATCCCTGAGCGAGAACAGCGACGTACTGATGTCGACGTTCGGGGTGATGCTCCTCGCCAGGCGGATGGTATCGAAGACATCCTCCCCCGAAAAGCGGTTGGGCGTGATCGTGAGCAGCAGCGGGAAACCTGCTTCCCGGACCACGCGGATGTGATCGACGACCCTTTGGAACACCCGGCGGCCGGTGACGCGCTCGTACGCGTCCTCGCTCGAGCCATACAGCGTGATCTGCACCAGCGCCGGCGGATGCTCCCTGAAAAAGGCCATCCGGTCCGCATCCATGAGGACGCCGTTGGACATGACCGTGACATTGACGCCCTGGCTCTGCAGGTACAGGTACAGGTCGTCAAACCCGGGATAGGTCAGGCACTCTCCCCCTGTCAGGGCGGCTTCGTACATGCCCGCGGCGATCGCCTGCTCCATCAGGTCCCGCCACTGGCCGACGGTCAGCAGCGTCCGGCCCCGCAGCGCCCCGGCCTCCAGGTGCACATAGCACATCCTGCAGTCCAGGTTGCACAGGGGCGTCAGCTCAAACTGACCGAAGAGCGGCACGTTCATCCGCCTGCCCTTGGCTTCCAGGTATCTGGAAAAGCTGTCGTAGCGGCCCTTTTCCGGCCCGTCCAGCGTCTCCAGATATTCAAAGAAATCCCTTGGTTCCGTCATGCCTTCTTCCTTCTTGCCGGCATACCGCCGTTCTTGCGGATGCCCGCCGGATCGCGCGCCGCGTTCAGTAGCCGATCGTGGCGCGGCGGACGAGGTACAGGATCAGCAGGTGCAGCGGATAAGCGGCGTAAAACGCGTACTTCAGGAACCGGTTGGAAACGAAGCCGCGCTTCCCGTTATACAGGGCAATGGGGACAAACCCGAAGGCCGCCGTCCAGTTGCCGGCAAAAAAGCAGGTGCCGACCACCGTCTGGTACAGCCTGCTGCCGCGCAGCAGGTACAGCGCCAGGATGAGCCCGAACCCGGTCCACCCGAAATCCGCGCGGAAGAAAAAGGACAGGGCCAGCAGCGCCAGGAGCCAGCAGGCTTGCTTTGTCCTTTGCGTCCGGAATTCCCGGATCACCCAGATGCCCAGCAGTCCAAACAGGAGCGTGAACATCACATTCTGGTTCGGGTACAGCAGCTTCCCGCTGTGGGCCAGGTTCCACGGCAGCTCGGACAGAAGGGCGAAGACCAGCAGGCTGCCCGCATACCGCCTGACATCGGACGTGTGGAGGAAGCCCTCGACCAGCAGGAAAGCATAGATCGGGAAGCTGATCCGGCCGATGTACCTGAATAGCATGTACAGGTCGATCTGACGGCTGCCGATCGCCAGCACCACGAAGTGGTTGTCCTCCAGCAGGATGCTGGCGGTATGGTCCAGGATCATGGCCACCAAAGCGATCAATTTCAGCAGGCTGCCGTTGATGAACTGAAACCGTTTCACCGAGATCCTCCCCCGCCCTCCAGATGCTGTCCGCGTTTCCGCGGCCAGTTCCATCTTATATTTTATCATCTGTTCAGGTGGCTGTCAATAACCGTTCAAGCGTCACAAGAGTTTCAGAAAGGGTGATATCATCAGACTTATGGTTTCGGGTATCCATTGACAGATTGGTTATTCTCCTGTAAAATCATTTGAAAGCGGACGCCGCGGCAATGGCGGCGCGGCTGCGAATGATCATTCACACATCCGAAGGAGACGTTTATGAAATACGGCGAGTCCACTTTTGATATCCTGTACCTGCTGTTTGC
>CACXEB010000276.1 GCA_902766515.1 uncultured Eubacteriales bacterium | reverse complement strand
TGGCGGATGAAGGCCGGTGAAGTCCCAATGAGGCACAGAGCATCGCAAGCGGCAGCGCAGCGAGGCGACAATGCCGAATTGAGACCCAAAGGCCCGACAGGAAACGCCGTAAGGGGGTCCCGCAGGGGGGACGCCAGTCCCCCCTACGGTTCAGGCTATGCCTGAACAAAATACACCGCGCAGTCATGCGGCGCCAGGCACAGCCCCAGCGCGCCGTCGGCGACGGCGTCATTGGTCCACAGCTCCCGCGCGGGAACAGGGCCAAACTCGTGCATTTCCGGCGGGCACTCCACCTGCCGCGGGCTGTCGCTCAGGTTGAAGAGCGCGACATACCCGCCGCCGCTGCGGCGATAGGCGGTAAAGACCGCTTCCTGATCGGTCCGCTTCAGGCAGCGGGCCGCGATCGTTTCCTTCTCAATGGCCAGCAGCGGGCCGTTGGTCAGCAGGCGCAGGGACGGCTCGTCCAGCCTGGTCAGCTCCCCGCCGATCATCAGGGGCGAGCGGACCATGCACCACAGGGTCATCATCGTGCGCAGCTCCGCCTCGGTGAAGCGCGTCCAGTCCGCAGGATTCTCACACTGGCGAAGCGCCCCGATGGGCAGCATGTCCTGGTCCGGCCAATGGCCGGGGCCGGCATGGATGGACCATTTCTCCGCCCGCTCAAACATGGCCTTCAGCAGCTTCCAGTCATCCCAGAAATCGTCCGTCACGCGCCACATGTTGGCGTACGCCTTCAGGTGCTCCGCCCGCTCCAGCGGCGCGGGGCCGGGCGACAGGGACAGGACGATGTCGCGGCCGCAGCCGCGGCAGGCCTCCGAGATGATTTCGATCTCCCGCTCGCAGCGCGGGTATTCACGGGCAATGTCGTCGCACTTCACGAAATCCACGCCCCAGGCCGCGAACTGGCGGAACATGCTGTCATAGTACGCCCGGGCCGCCGGGGTGTCCGCCCGCGTCCCGTACATATCCGGGTTCCAGGCGCACACATCGTTCGGATTGGCCGCGTCGGAGCAGAGATACTCGCTGTCCGCGATGGGCAGGCCCTGCTGCGCCGCCATGCGCGGCACGCCGCGCATGATGTGGAGGCCGAATTTGAGGCCCAGCGCATGGATGCGGTCGGCCAGCGGCCGGAAGCCCCTGCCGCCCGCCGCGGAGGGGAAGCGGTTTTCCGCCGGCAGCAGCCGGCCGTATCCGTCCATTGTCAGCGGCGCGAAGGGCGCATAGCTGTGGTTCACCGCGGTCGGCTGATACCATTGGATGTCGACCACGATATACTCCCAGCCGTATTTTTTCAGTTTTCCGGCCATGACCTCCGCGTTGTTCAGGACGGTTTCCTCCGTCACCGAAGCGCCCCAGCAGTCCCAGCTGTTCCATCCCATGGGCGGTGTTGCTGCGATCATCTGTCATTCCTCCCCGTTTATCGATCCGGTCTGTACCACACGTACACGCGCACATCGTCCGTCGGCCGGATGGTCAGGTCATACCGGCCGCCGTCGATCGGAAACCAGTCAAAGTCCGTCACCTGGACCCGCTCGTGGCAGGGCGCGGCATCGGCCGGCACATACAGAATGGACACCGCCACGCCGCCGTCGGTGGTCAGGCAGTTCCAGCAATGGTCCTGGTGGCTGTCGATATAGGCCTGGATCCGCTCCCCGTACTGCGGATGGGACCCGCAGTGGATGACCAGCGGATAGCGCAGGTAATCGCTGAGTTCCGGCACCTCCTCCGCGGTGAAGCCGTAGTCGCTGAGCGTGCCGATGTACAGCATGACATGCCGGTACCTGGACCGCGTGATCAGGAGGTCGCCGACGCGCAGCTCCGCGGTCAGCGCCTCCGGGTCCGGCATCGGCTTTTCCTCAAACTTCCAGTTCCAGCCGCCGCAGTACAGGTCAAACTTGCGGTAGCGGGCGTTGTTCAGGATATCGCCCATGCTGTCCAGCTTGGGCAGCTTGGCCTGCTTGCGCACCCAGGTCAGGTAGCCGAAGCAGTCCAGGCCGAAGATATAGACCTTTTTCGCCTGGTAGTATTCCGTGCTCTCCCAGCAGTCCCGCTTCGCGAACTCCGGGTAGCGCGACATGAGCAGGTTGGTCGGCCGGCCGCCGAAAAAATACGGCATCCCCGTCTCAAACAGCGAAACCACGTTCGCGCCTGTCAGCTCATTATAGCGGCGCTGGAAGATATTGTCCTGCTCCAGCATCTGGAACGCGGCGTCCAGATAGGCCGAGCGTTCCAGCTCCGCCTGCGCGGGCAGGGCCGCCAGGCAGGTGAGCAGCAGTCCCACAGACAGCATTCGTCGCAGCATTGACAGCATTGAAATTCCTCTTTGTTTTCCGGATCCGGGTCAGGGTCAGCCCTTCCCCTGGCTTTCCTCCCAGCGCGCCAGCTGCACCAGGTCCGACCGCTGCACCGAAGAGCGGAACACGGACAGCGCGGCCTCCATATCGTCGGCGGTCACCGGGGAGACAACGCCCTGCATCCGGATAGCCCGCTGCAGCGCCTGGTTTTTGATCTGGTTGCACAGCTCGACGATGTCCGCGGCGTTGGCGCCCTCCGTCCGGTCGGCGCAGGCCGCTGCGTCAAACCCGTCCGTCGCCACGTCGCGGAAGGCCTTTTCGACCAGGTACAGCCGCGCCGCAAAGTCCGGCAGCGTCACCTTGATCTTCTGGGTCAGGCGCGGCGGGCGCAGGAACGCGCTGTCGATGTCCCAGGGCCGGTTGGTCGCGGCCAGGATCAGCAGGCGGCCCTGGTCGTCGTCGGCGGTAAAGCCGTCCATCTGGCTCAGCAGCTCCGGCACCAGGCGGTTCATGACGGTCGAATGGCCGCCGCGCTTGGTGGCCAGCGCCTCGAACTCGTCAAAAAAGATGATCGCGCTCTTCTCCGCCCGCGCCGTCTCGAACAGGGACTTGACGTTGCGCTCCGCCTCGCCGAAAAACTTGCCGACGATGTCCGAACAGCGGACGGAATAGAACGAAGCGTCGATCTCATGCGCGACGGCCTTCGCCATCATCGTCTTGCCGGTGCCCGGCGGGCCGTACAGCAGGACGCCGCCGGCGGTTTTGAGGTTGTATTCCTTATAGAGCTCCGGATACTGGCGCGGCAGGATCACCCGCTCGCGGATCGCCTGCTTGACGTCGTCCAGCCCGGCGATATCGTCGAAGCTGATATTGGGCTTGCGCTCCGCCCGCCAGACCGTCAAGGAGGCGTCATCGCCGGCGGGCAGGGGCGGCGTGCGCGGCCCGGTGGGACGCGGCCGCGGGGCTTCGGTCTTCTCCGATGTCTCGGACTTCGGCGGCGCCTGCGTCTCCGCGGGCCTGGATTTCGGCGGTTCCTGCGCCTTTTTATCCAGGGCGTCCGCGATCTGCACCAGCAGGTCCCCCTGCCGGATATAGCTCGCGCGCGGCCCGCCGAAGGCTGACTGCGCGCATTCATACAATTGTCTGGCGGCCAGCCGGTACTGCCGGGCCGCCTCCTGGTACCTTCCCGCGCTTTCGGCCGCTTCCGCACTGTGCTTGTAACTTTCTATCAGGCGGCCTGGGTCCCGATCGCTTGCCATCATTCCACTCCTTCGCGTACAGGCGCTCCCGTACGAATCAGTCGGTGCGCAGGATGTCCTCCGCCGTCAGCGTGACCAGGTCCTCCTTGGAGAACTCGCCCGCGCCGGCGATCCGGTCGGCCTGCTTTGTCAGCGCCTGCTCAAAGAGATTGCGCACGCCGCGGGCGTTGCCGAAGGTGCTCAGGTCCTTGCTGGCCTCGGTCAGCTTCCAGCGCAGCGCCGCCCGGGCCTGGTCGTCCTTCAGGCGGTAGCCGCCCTTTTTGCAGCGCATGTCAAAAATGCCCATCAGCTCGTCCACCGTGTAGTCCGGGAACTCCAGGAACCGGTTGAAACGGGACTTGAGGCCCGGGTTGGAGTTGACGAATTGCTCCATGAGCTCCGTATAGCCCGCGACGATCACGATCAGGTCGTCGCGCATGTCCTCCATCGCCTTCAGCAGCGTGTCCACGGCCTCCTGGCCGAAATCCCGCTCCCCGCCCCGGTTGGTCAGCGTATAGGCCTCATCAATAAACAGGACACCGCCCTTGGCGGAGTCGATGACTTCTTTGGTCTTGATGGCCGTCTGGCCGA
>CACXEB010000275.1 GCA_902766515.1 uncultured Eubacteriales bacterium | reverse complement strand
GCGGCTTTCCACGTATGGTCCTTCATGGGGATGACCTGCTGTCCGACGATCTCGTCGCCGCAGACGGAGCAGTGCTTTCCTTCCGTCAGGCCGGTTTCGGTGCAGGTTGGTTCGACCGCCGGGTCGATCACTACGGTGTGCCCCTTGGCGGGGATCACCACGGGCGCTTCGATCCCTTTCTCACCCTTTTCGTCGCTGAACAGTTTCCCGCAGTCGGCCCGCTGGCAGATCCAGTAGGCCTCCGTGCCGGCCGCTGTGCAGGTGGCCTCCACTTTCGCGACCGCCTTCAGGTCGTGGCCCAGCTTTTCGATGACCACCGGCGCGGGGATCTCGTTCTGCCCTCCGGCGTCGCTGAACAGCTTGCCGCAGTCGGCCCGCTGGCACATCCAATAGGCTTCCGTGCCGGCCGCAGTGCAGGTGGCCTCCACTTTCGCGATTGCCTTCAGGTCGTGGCCCAGCTTTTCAATGACCACCGGCGCGGGGATTTCGGTTTCGCCCTTTTCGTCGCTGAACAGCTTGCCGCAGTCGGCTCGCTGGCAGATCCAGTAGGCTTCCGTGCCGGCCGCTGTGCAGGTGGCTTCCACTTTCGCGATCGCCTTCAGGTTGTGGCCCAGGGCCGTGACGGTCAGGTCTGCCAGCTTCACTTCATTCCGGGCGTCCTTGTCGGTATAGCGCTTCTGGCACGTCCCGCACTGATAGTGCCCTGCGATGCCCGGTTCCGTGCAGGTCGCCGGTATGGCCGCCACTGTCCGGATGAGGTCCTCCGCTGCCTCATACACCGCGGTGTCCGTATAGGTCACATAACGGTACCATACGCCGCCCTCGTTCACCACCTCTTCGGAGGTCATCACAGGTCCCGTCCACCCGGCCAGCCGGTAGTGACAGTTGATCGTCTGCGGCGCGTCGGACTTGCCGGCGTACGTTTCGCCCGCCGCCACCCAAACAACCGTCCGCCGCTCAATGGGATCCGAATAAACGGACACCTTCCTGCTGAAAACCTTTCCACCAGGGCCGGCCATGCCGACCCGGACGTTATAGACAGTCTCTACCTTGCCCAGGTCGTAGTTGTAGCGGGCTTCCGTCCAGAGCGTGAAGTTGGCCCTGTTGCCGCGGGCTTCGGCCGTCTCGCCGCAGCCCTCCCGGGTGCATATCAGGTATGCCTTGGCCCTCCACTGGTCCATGTCGATCTCCCAGCCCCCGTCGCCCTTCGACGTATCCAGATTCCAAATATGACCGAGAGGCTTGCCGTATTCATGTTGGCAGGTTACGCAGATCGGCCCGCTTTCGCAGGTGGCGGCGCCGCCGGAATGACTGTCCTTCGTTTTCCATTCGCATATAGAACAACTGGTTTGATGGTTATTTTCATCCTCATACTCAGAAGGGAGGAAAAGATGGCTTTCGCGGTCAAATAGAAAGCCACAGTCATTGCACTGCAGGATGTGCCCGAAGGCATCAGCGCTGAACACGGAAGCCAAGCCATGCGACTCGGTTTCTGTCTTGTTGCAATTATCCCGCTTACAATAGCGTGAATGCGTCGACCCGTTGTCGTCACCTTTCCAGTCACTCCAGTCGTGACCCAGGGCAGGTATCAGACCTTTTATGGTCGAGTAATCACCCCGGGTACAGTAGTCATAAGCCTCCCAGCCTCGCTCCGTGCAGGTCGGCGCCAAGGCGTCTCTGTGAACCATGTCGTGTGCCACCGGTTCGCCGTACTCCATCCAACAAATAACACATACACGTTTTTTGCCACAATAGAGCTTGGAATTTTCGCAATGATCTTCCCAGAAGGCGCCCCAGATAGTAAAATGCTTACAATTATCATTGTTACAACACAAGGCATGCTGTGTGTCTGTATTGAACTTATCATTGACTAAAACCAAATAACCTGTTTTGCAGTCCGGACATAGTTCCCCGGGCTGGACCGCATGCGCCTCCCGCGCCGGTGCCAGCACCAGCAGCATCACCAGGGCCAGCAGCCCCAGCATTCCCAACAGTTTCTTCATTTCTTATTCCTCCTCTACGGTGCTCAATGACATATGCTGCTGCAGGTCCTGCCCTTTTCGTCGGGCTGTTTTCCATCGGTTCGAAGGGTTGCATATCGGGTCATCATGCGCGTCGTGCCGCTTTGCGTCCGTTTCATCTATTACCCATTATATAGGATTTTCAGGCGATTTGCAATATGGCGATAGATTTATTCGCCTGATGATACGTCCATCGTCACTGCTCACGGCGTGAACTGTGACCGAACGCTCACGGTTTCTCTTTTTCCTGCTTCGCCGTACCCGTGGTCAGGGACCGTCCATGATCGCGGGGCTGGTACCGTCCGCGGGCAGCAAAAAGCCCGGCTTGTCATGAAACCGGGCGATGGTTTTCTCGGGCGCAGATTCCGTTTCGGCCGCAGTGCAGCGCGTCCGGGGCGGAAAAGACGCTTGCGGATGTATATGATGCAGACGGAAAGCGGTATATTACCAGCACGCGATATTGCTGTCGGTCCGCGATTCCGTGCCGCCGACGAGCACGCCGTTGTCGAGGCGCACGATCATCTGGCCGCGGCCGAAGCTGGCGGTGTTCAGGTCCACGCGGACGTTGTGCCCCCGCCGGCGCAGGGCGCGGGCGAGATCGGCGTCGAAGCGGGTCTCCACCGTGACGGACTGGTCGCGCATCCACTGCCAGCGCGGCGCGTCGAGGGCCTGCTGGGGATCGAGCGCGAAATCGACGAAGTTCATGACCACCTGGACGTGTCCCTGCGGCTGCATGTACCCGCCCATGACGCCGAAGGGACCGACGGGCGCGCCGTCCCTGAGCAGGAAGCCGGGGATGATCGTGTGGTAGGACCGCTTGCCGGGCGCCAGGCAGTTGGCGTCCGCCGCGTCCAGGGAGAAGTCCGCCCCGCGGTTCTGCAGCGCGATGCCCGTATCGCCCACGACGATACCGGAGCCGAAGCCCATGTAGTTGGACTGGATCCACGAGACCATGTTGCCTTCTCCGTCCGCGCAGCACAGGTAGACCGTGCCGCTCTTCGGCGGGAGTCCTGCCGTCCAGGTCCGGGCGGTGTCCTCCATCTCCGCCACGCGATACGCGCCATAGGCCGGGTCCAGGAAGCCGCGGATATCCACGGTCATGCAGTCCGGGTCGGTCACATACCGGAACGCGTCGGCAAAGGCCATCTTCATCGCCTCGATCTGGCGGTGGCAGGTCTCCACGCTGTCGCGGCCGGTGAAACGGAATTCCTTCAGGATGTTGAGCGCCATCAGCGCGGCGACGCCCTGGCCGTTGGGCGGGATCTCGCAGACCTGGTAGCCCCGGTAGTCGAGGCGCAGCGGCTCCACCCACCGCGCTTCGTACCCCGCGAGGTCGTCGTAGCGCAGGTATCCCCCGTACCGTCGGCTCTCCGCGTCGATTCTGCGGGCAAGGTCCCCGGTATAGAAAGCGTCCGCTCCCGTCCGGCCGATCGCTTCGAGCGTGTCCGCATGCCCGGGCAGACGGACCATCTCCCCCGCCCGCGGCGCGCGTCCCTCCGGCGCGAAGGTGCGGTACCAGGCGTCAAAACACGCCCCGTCCAGCGCTTTTTTGTAATGCGCGAAGGCGTGCTGCCACCCCTC
>CACXEB010000274.1 GCA_902766515.1 uncultured Eubacteriales bacterium | reverse complement strand
CATGAGCATGGGCAGCGCGGCCGCCTTCATGCTCACCGGTCCCGCCACCAAGATCACCAATCTGGGCGCGATGAAAATCGTGCTGGGCTGGAAGCGGTTCATGATCTACCTGGCGTTCGTGATGCTGTTTTCACTGGTCACCGGACTGCTGGTTGACCTGATGATCATCTAATACTGATTGACGTCTAAACCATGTACAGATGCAAGATGGATTTTTCGTTCCGGCGAAGTGGAACGAAGGGAGGCGTAGCGGCGCTACGTCGACCGCAGTGTAGCGCAGCCGGGGCGGAAAAGGCGCTTGCAGATGTATATGGGTTAGACGAAAAGCAGTACAAGGAGGAAAAACCATGGAAGAAAAGATTGTCCAGACAGCGGGCAGGCAGCAGCTGGGCGGATTCGCGCCCCTGTTTGCCCATCTCAATGACGACGTGCTGTTCGGGGAAGTGTGGAACGACGGCGCCATCGACGTGAAAACCAGGTGCATCATCACGGTGGTTGCCCTGATGGCCTCCGGCATCACGGACACATCGCTGACCTACCACCTGCAGAACGCCAAAGCCCACGGGGTCACCCGGGAAGAGATCGCCGCCATCATCACCCACGCAGCGATGTATGTGGGCTGGCCCAAGGGCTGGGCCGTGTTCCGGCAGGCCAAGGAAGTCTGGTATGACGCTGCCTCCGCAATGACAAAGTAAGAAAAGGAGAAGAACGATGAACAACAGAAAGATGAACAGGAGCATCCTGTCGATCCTGCTGGCGCTTGCGCTGGTCATGTGCTGCGTACCGGCATTTGCCGAGGACGCTGTTACCTCCGCCACCGTGAATATCGCTTCCTTCCCCGCTCTCGCCGAACATGAGAGCGCCGGCGTCCTGGTCGTCTACTTCTCGACCGATGATACCGTGAAGGCGGTCGCCCTGACCGCCGCGGAAGCGCTGGAAGCGGACGTGTTTGAGATCGTCCCCGAACAGCCCTACACCGACGCCGACCTGGCGTATTACACCAACTGCCGCGCGGACAAAGAGCAGAATGATGCAGGCGCCCGTCCCGGCATCGCCGTCTGGCCCGGATCCCTGGAGCAGTACGACGTGATCTTCATCGGCTATCCCATCTGGCACGGCCAGGCGCCGAAGATCCTGTACACGCTGCTGGAAGGCGTCGACGTTTCCGGAAAGACGATCGTGCCCTTCTGCACCTCCGCATCCAGCGGCGCGGGCTCAAGCGCCACCAACCTGGAAAAGGTCACTGCCGGTGCTTCCTGGCTCACCGCCAGGCGGATCAGCAACCGCAGCACCGCCGATCAGATCCGGTCCTGGGCGCTGGAAGCCCTGGCGGAAGCGGCAAAATAAGGCGTCTGGAATCTATATGGCCATCGTGATCGGGATGAGCGTTCCGGTCAGCCGGATCTTTTCACCGGAGAAGCGCGCCATGGGAGCGATGAGGCCGCCGCCTGTGCAGGCATGCCCTCAGAACTGTCCGGTAGAAAGACTGCGGTTTTTTGACTGATTACCGGAATCCAATCTTCCGGATGCCCGTGTCCGGCTTGCTGAGATCAATGCCCTCATCCGTCAGGTAGTCTTCCACGTCCTCCGCAATGATCATGCTGTCTCCCTCTGCGTCTTCAGTCCGGAGATTCTGATTCATGATCACCTGGTCGAGGACATTGCGGACGGTCCTCGCG
Source organism: uncultured Eubacteriales bacterium (assembly GCA_902766515.1). The sequence continues at coordinate 6,040 of CACXEB010000274.1, read as the reverse complement.
TTCGCGAAATTGGGACGCTGGCGGAAGTATTCCATGATCTCCAGGACCCGGTCCAACGCCGCGTCATCGATGGCGTATCCTTTTTTCTCGAGGAAGGATTTTGCAATCAGGCCCAGTTCTTCCCTCGTGTAATCCGGGAATTCCAGCGTGAACTGGATCCTCGATTCAAGACCGGGGTTCATGCTGATCATTTTGATCATCTCGTCCCTGTACCCGGCCAGGATCGCGCAAAACTGGCCCCGCCGGTCCTCCATCTCCTTCAGCAGCACCGCGATGGCTTCCTCCCCATAGCTGGACGCGCCGCCGTTGACCGCGGTGCCGCCCGCCAGAGAATAGGCTTCGTCAATAAACAGGACACCGCCCATTGCGTCGTTGATCCTGGCCAGCGTTTTGGGCGCCGTTTCGCCGACATACTTGCCAAGCAGCCCGTTGGCGTCTGTTTCAACCAGCTTCGCCTCGTCCAGGACGCCGGCATCATAGAGAATCCGGGAGATGATGCGGGCCACTTCCGTCTTGCCGGTTCCGGGATTTCCATAGAAGCACATATGCAGATTGAAATCAGCCAGGCCCTGGTTACGTTTTGCGTATGCCTTGATCTTCCGGACCATCCGCTTCACCGCGCCGAGGCCGATCAGCCGGTCCAGCTCTTCCTCGCCGGTCAGGATTTTCTGCGCTGCCCCCGAGGAAGCAGTGGGCAGATTGATCCTGGCGTCCTGGATATATTTGTTGACGTCAATGATGCCGATCTCTGTATCCTCAGTGCCCGCGCAGCGCAGGTTCTGGCACATGATCACCTGGTCCAGGATGTTCCGGATTTCCCGCGCGTTCGCGAAGTTCGGATCCTTCCGCCTGACATCCGTGATGTCGAGGATCCTGTCCATGACGGCGTCGCTGACGGTGTAACGGCGCTTTTTGAGCATCAGCCGGGTGATTTCCCTCAGTTCATCCCGTGAATAGTTCGGAAAGTCCAGCGTAAACTGGATCCTTGATTTCAGGCCGGGATTGACGGACAGCATTTTCTGCATCTCATTCCTGTACCCGGCAAATATGACGCAGAACTTCCCGCGGCAGTCCTCCATCGCCTTGACCAGCGTGTCGATGGCCTCCTTGCCGTAATCGGTGATGCCCCCGGTATCGGCGTTATTGCCAAGCGCGTACGCTTCGTCGATAAACAGCACGCCGCCCATGGCCTGTTCGATGACATCCCTGGTTTTCTCAGCGGTGGCCCCGAAATACTCGCTTACCAGTCCGCTGCGGTCCACTTCGATCACTTGATTCGTCGGGAGGATCTTGTTCTCATAAAGGATTCCCGCGATATAGCGCGCCACTTCCGTCTTGCCGCAGCCGGGATTCCCCAGGAAGCACATGTGGACATTCAGGCTGTCGCTGTCCTTGTTCATCAGCGCGTACGCCTTGATCTTCCTGATGCTTTCCTTGACGCTGCCGAGTCCGATGAGCTCGTTCAGCTTCTTCTCACTCTCGCCGGTTTTCAGCAAGCCCTGCCGGTTGATCCCCATCAAGCCAAGGGCATCCAGCTCGATCATCCGGTCGTACAGGCTGAACAACTCTTCCCCGCTTTTGTCGGAAAGGAAATCAACGGCATGGATGGCCGCGTCGATCTCCCCGTATCTTTGGGACAATTTGGCAAGCGTTGTTGCCTTGAGCGTTTCATCCGCAGCCATCGTGCCGTCCTCGAATAAGTAAACGCTCTTTTTCACAAGGATCGGCGCCTTCATGATAACTTCCAGCGCATACCACAGCGCTTTCAGCATGTCGAGCAGTTCTTCCGAACCGTCGGAAAGAAGGTCCACGACATACCTTTTCGCAAGCGTTTGATCGATCCGCTCCCTGCATTGCGAAAGGTCCTTCGCATAGTCCGTCTCCTCAGACGGTTGATAAGCCATCTTCGGCCTTGCACGGTAGGCGTTTCCATAGATATTGTTCTGTTTGATGAACCGGAAGATCTTGCGCGACAGGTCAAGCAGCCCATTCAGGACGTCGTCCGCCAGCGGCAGCAAAGACGCGTCCGGCGTCTCGCTGTAGGCGAGAGCGATCCCGGGAAGGGTGACCTCCGGAATGGCTGCATCGATATGGACGGCAGCCAGGGCGTCCTTCAGGACCGCGTCAAGCGCCTCCACGCTGTCACGGACCCCCTTCAGGGACACCTGGTAATCCTGGCTGTATGCGGTATGCAGGTGCTTGCGGATCTCCTCGATCGACTCATCCAGCCTTTCGCAGAACATCTCCGTTTTTGTTGCCGAACATACAAACCCCTGGATCCTGGCAAAGTCAGGGAAGCGCTTGTCGTCCTGCGATTTCAGGATGATCTCCTTTTTCTTTTCCTTCGTGTCATCCGGTGCCTTTGAAGGAACTTCCCGGAAGAAGTCAAAGGACACTTCAGATTCCGGCGTTAACCGCAGCCTGCCGATAAAGCCGCGGATTTCCCGCCTCAGGACTCCGTCCTTGTCGTAAGGCGCGGCGAACATCTTGTATCCGCATACGGGACAGCTGCAGCCCGCATCACTTTCCTTCACCTCGCCGCAGCTGATGCACTTGTACTCCGCCATATCAGTCAGCCCCCAGCGCTTTCTTCGCGGCATCCAGCGGCGAGGTATAGAAGATTACTTCGATCTCCTCCTTCAGGTCGCTCCTGAGCCGCTCATATTTCTCTTCGCTCTCGGCGGGCAGCATGATTTTCTTCGCGCCGGCATTGGCGGAGGTCACAAATATCTCGTCCAGCTCCGACGTAATGGGCATCATGCTGCCGGACATCACGACGCGCCCGCAAATCACCAGGGAAGGCATCACGGGGCGTTTGGCCAGCCCGGAGAACAGGCCGACCACTTCGGCGACGGAGATTTCGTCGCTGACGCCGCGGTTCTGGAGGTCATTGAAATACAGGCTGTAATCATATTCCTCATAGGAACCGGCCACAATCCTCCAGGCGTTCTCCCCAAAGTAATTGAAGGCGGCCGTGATGCTGTCCCGGACGCTCTTCGGCGCGCGGGCAAGGCCTTCGACATTCCGGAAGCTGAAGGTGCCCGTGCCGGCAACAAGCTTGTTCTCCAGGCGGTAGATACCAAGCAGGTTGGAGACCGACCGGCCCACGCCGTAGACATAACCAGGTTTCTCAAAGCCCTGGCGGATCAGGGTCCCGCCGGAGATCTCCGGCAGCTCGACGACCGTCTCCTCGCCGGTTTCGTTGTCGATATAGCCCAGGTCCACATCGCTGAATTCACCCGGCGTCATTTTCCGGAGCTGCTCTTTGACGCGCCGCCTGCATTCGATGGCATATTCCAGGATCTCCCTGACTTCTTCCTTCGTCATCTGCTCGTCCGGATGAATGAGCTTCGCCATCCCGGAAAAGGTCCTGCCGACGGCGATCGTATCGCGGGTATTGAAGCATTTGTTCAGGGCAAAATACTCGCTGAAGGAGTTTGTGAAATCGTACTTCCGCATCGCGTGGCAGAACTCGGAGAAGCAGTCCGAGATCAGGCCATATCCGGTGGTAAACAGGGCGGAGCGCAGCTTGGGCGTCTCCCAGCCGGGCAGGTAGGCATGGATCCTGTCAAAGAACGCGGAGTCGTTGTTGAACGCTTCCGGGAAGGGCTCGAAGAGATTGGTTGTCCGCATCATGTCGGCGACGCTGCGGAAGGTGTTGCCCTCAAAGGCGATGGACGCGTCGGAGCTGATCGAGTCCGCGCCCCTGGCAAAGCTGCCGTTGGCCATGTAGTTTTTCATGATCTGCACCATGTCGCCGGACGCCTGGGTGATGCCCGCCACTTCGTCAAAGGCGATGCAGTCCCAGTTGCCGACCAGGCCGACGCGGCGGGAGGACATGTTGTAGAACATGTTGGAAACGGTCGTGGTACCGCTGCTCATCAGGATGGAGTAGGGCGACAGCTCGCTGTACACATGGGACTTGCCGGTGCCGCGCGGTCCGAGCTCCACCAGGTTATAGTTCTTCTGGATGAAAGGCACAAAGCGGAGCAGATAATGGAACTTTTCCTTTTGCGACAGTTCATTCGGCTCATACCCGGCGGAGCGGAGCATCAGGTCGATCCACTCATCGCGGGTAAAGGCGTTGCGCGAGTCCTTGATCTCGTCCAGGTCCAGGTTCGGCATCTGGATCGGCTTGAGGGAAGAGATGATAAACGGTGAATCATACTTGGACCTCTTTTTCCTGACCTTCTTCTTTCTTTTCCGGTTTCCGAAGATGTCCTCTTCAAACTCCTCCTGGCCTTCATCGCCTTCATTGAGACCGACATACTCGATCCTCACAATACACCAGATGCCGCCGACCAGCAGCTTCTCGTTATGGACCACCAGATCAGAAGGCACTTCAAACGGATCAAGCCTCAGGTTCGTGAAGCGGGCGACATACTTGTCCTCGCGCTCATCGAAGACCACCGTGATCTTGTCGATGATCGTGTGCTGTCCGTTTTCCTTGATCTTGGATTTCACATACTCGCTTTGGTCCGGGCGGACATAGTTTTCGCTCAGGATCCGCCGGATTTTGGACAGCCCCATCTCAATGGCGTCCGCGTCGTCCGTCGCGCAGTACATGCCAAGCAGGTATTCGAGCACATAGGTCGGCACATTCGCGCCCTTTTTCATCAGCATCGTCAGGTCTTTCCGGACGACCTTCCCCGGAAAGTATTCCAGCACCTTCTCATCAAACGCATTCATGAACGGTGTCCTCCTCAAAAGTCAAAGCTGAACGTGCCCGTAAACGCCAGTTTCGCGCGGAAGGGATACCTGGCAGCCACTTCATAGTCGTCCTGTCCGCTTTCACGGATCATCAGCTCAAACGTATCGCCGCTGTCATCCCGCGTGTTCAGGCTGAACTGGACGCGGTCCGTGGAGAGCTTCCCATTGCTGACCTCGATCATCTGCCGGTCATTCAGCACGCGGCCCGCCGCGTCGATAAAGAACAGTTCAAAGCTGTGATCCCTGACCGGCCCCTCGCCGCAGGTCACAAAAGGCATGCTGAAGATGCTGTTGGTGATCGTATAGTTCAGGTTCGCGGGCCGGATGGCGCAGGGCGACGACGATTCGGTCACCCTGTACATCTCCCGGGGAGATTTCCGGACAACCGCCCGGGTGCGCGCGCCTTCCGCCCTGGCGCTGTTGATCGTCGCCCTGGTCGCCTCCGCCAGCTTCAGCAATTCCGCCCGGGAAGCGGCGTTTTCCGCCGTTTCGACCGCGCGGATCGGATGGCAGACGAAATACACGACCTGTTTATTGGCCGCCATGACGTTCAGCAGTTCCAGCGCCTTTTCCAGGCGGTCCGCGTCCAGGTTCACGAACGGGTCGTCCAGGATCAGGAACGGCTGCTCCTTTTCAAACAGCGTATCCACCAGCGCCAGGCGCATGCAGAAATCAATCATATCGCAATAGCCCGTGCTGTAGCCCTCGGCAACATGGGTTTTGCCGTTCTCCTCAATGCTCACGTTGAAGTCGATATCCAGCAATCCCCTGACGGCGTCATTGTTCAGCCAGACCTGCATATAGCTGTTGAACAGCTGCTCCACCTTGCTGAGGTACCGGTTCGCGAGGTTTTCTTTCGCCCTGGTGATCAGCTGGATCGTCCTCTTCAGGGCGCCGAGCGTGTTCTGGGCTTTCTGCTTCTGCTCGTACAGCCTGTGGATTTCCTGCACAAGGTCAGGATACTTTTCAAGCGACAGGTCCGCCTGGCGGATGGCGTCGCTCGTCTGTGTATATTCAATGAGCAGGCTGTCCCGCCGCTCCTTCAGGTGCTCCACCTCGGCGCGCAGGGCGGCTTCCTCCTCGTCCGGCGCGGCATTGCCGCCTGCCGCCGGCTGTCCGCCCGTCACAGACGCGCCCTGTTTTTCAAGCTCCTGCTTCGCTGCCAGCTTCTCGGCGTAAGCGTGCGCCCTGGCATAGATGCCGGCGGAGATCCCGCTGTCGTCAGGCGCAAAGTGCCCATAGGCCGCGTGGAACGCGCCGACCGCCTGCTCAGCCTTGTCAAGGCGCTCCTTCTGGCGGTTGATCTCCGCCCCGGTATCCGCGATCCTTG
>CACXEB010000273.1 GCA_902766515.1 uncultured Eubacteriales bacterium | reverse complement strand
GGAAAACCCGGCTCAGCTGCTTATTCAGCGGCTTCTTCAGCAGGCGCTTCGGCTTCCTCGGGAGCGGCTTCGTCGGCGGGCGCTTCGGCTTCCTCGGGAGCGGCTTCGTCAGCCGACACGGCCTCTTCCTCTTCGTCCTCGTCGAAGGAGATCTCCACGTCCTCCTCGGCTTCCTCCAGGCTGTTGAGCAGCTCGTTGTTGATGGTGATGTCGGCGGCTGCGCGCTTGGCGGTGATGGCGGCGTTGATGGCTTCGGAAACCAGTTCGGAAACCAGTTCGTCGCGGATCTCTTCGGCGAGCTGCTGGTTGGCCGGATCGCTCAGGTCAAACGGGCCTTCCGGCACGTCCGCCAGGTAATAGAGGATGTGAATGCCGTTCATGCCGACGATGGGCTTCGCGTGCGCGCCGGGCGCGGTCATTTCCTCAGAGAAGGCGGCGGCGGTGAATGCCGGATCCAGCACAACGCTTTCGGGATGGACCATGTAGCCGGCCGTATAGTCCTCGCCCGTGTCCTCGTTGTAATCCTGGGCGATCTCCGCGAAGCTTTCCCCGTTTTCCAGGCGCTGCTCGATATCGTCGATCTCCGTCTTTTTGCTGGCCAGGAGCTGTTCGAGCGCTTCCTGCATCTTCAGGGCGGCTTCATCGACCATTTCCTGGGTGACCGGGATCACTTCTTCTGCTTCATCCGCTTCGGGGGCTTCGGCGTTTTCAGCGGCTTCAGCGGGTTCCTCGGCTTCGGCTTCGGGCACGGTGTCGGCGGTTTCGGCTTCCTGCTGATCCGCGAGGGCGGCGGAGAGGGTTTCCCAGTTCTCTTTGGCCTCGTTGTACGCCGTCATCAGGCTGTCGTCCACACGCATCAGGATGTGCAGCACGCGGCGGTATCCGGCGGGGGCAAAGTAGAAGTCCTGGCCGGTGTACATCGGGTAATACTCGTACATCATGATGTCCATGTCGTCGCCGAACTGCTGGATCTGGGAGGCGGCGATCTCGTTCAGGTGCGCCTGGATCTGTTCGGGCGTCACCGCGTCCGGGCTGACCAGGGATTTCTGGTAGCGGCTGTAGGCTTCCTGGGTGAGGTAGGATGCTGCCACGCTTTCCGGGCTGTGACCCTGGCTGCGGTAGTAGGCGTCCGCCTGCGCGTACAGCGCCGCGCGGGCTTCATCGGTATCCTCCGTCAGGTAATAATCGACGTAGCTCTGCAGCGCTTCATCCCACGCAGCCTGCGCTTCAAGAGTCAGCGCCGCTTTTTCCTCTTCGGTAAACTGGTCGAAGCCGCCCTCGGCAATCAGCTCGTTCAGCAGGTACTCGCTGATCACGGCTTCCATCGCCATGCTGTAGGTGAAGGAATAGCCGTACTGGGCATAATAATCATAATAGTAGGCATAGGCCTGCTGCACTTCGGAAACGGGAACCTGCTTTCCGTTGACCGTGGCGATGACGGTGTCGGTGGATTCGGCAAGGCCGGCGAACGGCAGCATCATCAGCGCGACCAGCAGCGATAACAGTTGGCAAAATCGTTTCATGTACAAATACGACCTTTCTTGGCAGAATTGGCGCGTCAAGGCGCAGCGTACACATTATGCCATAAAAATAGTGAATATTCAATGAATTTTTTGGTTCAAAAAATGATTTACACAGTTCGCGGCCCGGTTTTATTGACGAATCGGAACTTTCGTTATAGAATAATCATGGATTATCGTCGTCAAACAAAGGGATGTGACGGATAATCGGGAGAAACCGCCGGAGCAGACGATGTGTACGGGCCGCCGGCCCGAAGGAATACGGAGGCAGGGTTTTGATCAGAAAACAGCTGTGTGTGTGGCTGGCCGCGGTGCTGGCGCTGTCGCTTGCCGGCATGTGTTCGGCGCAGCAGGAAGCAATTGATGTTCAGCCTGCGATTACGGTGCAATGGCTGGATGAAACGGGTGAGATGCACCAGGTCGAAGCGGTCTGGACGCCGGAAGAGGATGCGGAGGGATACTACCGCGCCGACCTGGACGCGGCGGATCTGCCGACGACGCTGACGGTCCTGGAGATGCTGTCTGAAGACGGCGAGCCGGGCCTGATCGTGCCTGCCTATCAGGGCGATATGCCGGACGGAGGGTATCTGTACAGCCTGCAGGGGGAGGGCCCGTCCCCCTTCAGCGCACTCATGCGGGTCTATACGCAGCTGTCGGCGGATACTGCGCCGGCGCCCGGTCCGACGCCGGACAGCCAGGTGACGGTGGTCGTGCACTATGAGAGTGCGGACGGCGAACCGATCGCGGACGACGAAGTGTTTTTTGCGAAAAGGGGTACGCAGTTCCAGGCCTATTCGAAGACACTGGAGGAAGGGTGGAAACTGGTCGGCGATCCCATTCTCTATGTGGATATCCCGCTGGACGCGCCGGATACGGTCGATATCGTCTTTCAGTATACCCGTCCCACGCCGACTCCGGCGCCGCCGGATGTCCGGGTGACGATCCGTTACCGGGACGAGGGCGGCGCGGCGGTTGCCGAGGACACGGTCATCCAGTGCCCGGGCGGCACGGAACAGGAAATCTACGCCGAACCGGTGGGCCTGAAAGAAAACTATTACCCGTACAGCGATTCCGTCCAGCGCGTGCAGATCAACGGGGACGGGACGCCGCAGGAGGTCACCTTCTATTACGCTTACCGGGCACCGGCGACGCCGGCGCCGGCTTATGCGGTGATCCAGTATGTGAACGCCGACGGGATGGCGGTGGCGCAGGAAACCACGATGACCGGCACGCCGGGCCAGGAGATGAACATTTTCGCCGCGCCGGAACAGCTGATGGATTATTACGTGCTGGACGATGAAGAGCCGAAGGTCATCCTTCTGCCGCAGAGCGGGGAAACGGTCACGGTCACTTTCCTGTACAGGCTGGAGCTGCCGGCGACACCGGCGCCGACGGACACGCCGGAGCCGGTCGTAACGGCGACGCCCCAGCCGGCGCCGGGCGTGGGCTTCGTGCAGGTATCCTATGTTTACCAGGGGGACGAATCCCTGAGCTTTTCCGAAGCCGTGACGGTGACGGAGGGAAATACGTACCTGAACGGGCTGGAGGGCCTCCGGAGCGGCTACCACCTGATTTCCGCGGAGGAGGTCCTCGTAACGGTGGACGCGGCCGGCAACGTCACGCCCAACCGCGTCACGTTCGTGTTTGCGCCGGACCAGGGCGCTGTCGAGATGCCCGAACTGGTCATCTATTACCAGGCGGAGGATGACGGCGCGCAGGTGGCTTCCGCGACCCTGATGACATTGCGGGTGGGCGAGAATACGGTGTACGCGTCGCCGGTGGACCTGGCGGACGGCTATGAACAGATCACGCCGTCGTATACGGTGACGGTGGATGAAAACGGGAATGCGGACGCCCAGAGCGTCATCTTCTACTACCGGAAGAACCAGGACGGAGGACGGGAGACGGGCTTCCAGATGCTGCCCGCCAGCGGGTACGCGCGCTCCAACAACAATGGCGTGAACCTGCGCTCCTATCCGTCCACAAGCTCCGACAGCACCATCATCGCCAAGATCAACCGGACGGACATCATCGAGATTCTCGGCCGCGTTTCTTTCGGCGGGGAATGGTTTTATGTCAATGTCAACGAGCGGAGAGGCTACGTATCGGCGACGGTCGTCACGGTGCTGCCGGATGAGGAGGCCGCGGTGCTGATGAGCCTGTACCGCGGGGAAGGCGGCGACGGCGACAGCGTCGTGAATCCGGAAACGGGCCTCATCGAACGCTGGGCCAGGGTCATCAAAAGCAACGTCCGCTTTCGGAAAAAGCCGAACGGCGACGTCATCATGAAGATCAAAAAGAATGAAGACGTCTTTGTGGATGACGCGACGGATGAAAACGGGACGCTGTGGTACCGGATCCGGTACAAGGGCAAGGAAGGCTATATCATGGCGGACTGCCTGACGCTGTATTCGGCGGTGGAATCCCAGAATATCCAGTTCCAGCTGCCGACGCCGGTGCCGACCCATACGGTGCCCGCCACCCGCGTGCCCACTTCCACGCCGACCGCGTTTATCCCGACCCCCACGCCCACGGCCGTGCCCGTAACGCCGACCCCGGTGCTCACGTCCACGCCGCAGCCCTATACCGGCTACGCCGTCACCAATACCCGCGCGACGGTCCACAGCGGCTGGACGGCGGACAACTCGGTGCTGCTCACGCTGAACGGTGAGACGCTGGTGATGATCCAGGGGCAGACCTACGTGAACAATGTCTGCTGGGATTCGATCCGCGTGATTTCAAGCGGCGTGACCGGCTTTGTGCAGGATGACCGCCTGCAGCACATCAGCAATGAAGTGGCGCAGGAATACCTCCTGTACCAGGCAACCCCCACGCCGGCGCCGACCCCGGACAATACGCCCCTGCCGTTCACGGGGTACGCCGTGATCCTGATGAACGGCGTGCCGATGCGCCAACAGACCAACAGCAACGCCCAGTACCTGGCCATCCTGGACGCCGGGACGGTGGTGAGCGTCCTCAACCAGAGCACGGCCGAGGATGGAACATGCTGGTGCCTGATCCAGTACGGGCAGTACCTGGGCTTCGTGCGGCGCGACCTCCTTCGGCAGATGTCGGGGGAGGAGATCCTGACCTATATGGAAACCATCAGCTCCCGTCCGACCGCGACGCCGGAAGTAACGGCCACGCCCCGGGCGCAGAGCGCCATGATGTCCTGCTGGGGCATCATCAGCCGCGACCGCGTCAGCCTTCGGTCACTGCCCAGCATCACGGATGGGACGGCCCTGCGGCTGATGAACAGGAATGAGTTTGTCCAGATCCAGGGCAGCTTCCTGGGCGACGACAGCCAGGTATGGCAGCAGGTGCTGTACAGCGGACAGGTCGGTTACCTGCGCGCCGACTGGGTGCAGGTGCTGACCCAGGGAGAGCTGACCCGCGTGGTCACGAGCGACGATTTCAAGAGCGCCAACACCACCGACAGCAGTGTGACCGGCGCGGATTCCATCCAGTCCTATGAGAACTACCTGGTCAGCCAGTGGACGAATCCGTCGGTCAACGCTTCATACGAGCCCTTTGACCCCTATACGACGCCGGTGGCCGTCGTTGCCGCCGCCCAGACGCCGGAGCCCAAACCGACGTCCCGGACGACCGAGCCGCCCAAGGCGGTGCCGACCATCATCAACAATATGACGGTCACGCCGCCGCCGAACGCTTCCGGTGGGTCCGGACTGACCGCGGTGCTGATCGCGGCCGGGCTGCTCGCTGTGGGCGGGGGCGTCGTCTTTTCGGCGGCTGCCGTGAGATCGAATAAGCGGCGGCAGGCGCTGCAGCGCGCCCAGGCGATCAGGCGCCGCCAGCAGCGCGAGCAGGACCAGGCGGATCGGGAGCCTGTGCGTCCGAGGTCCTACCGGCGGGATTCCGCAGGCGGGATCGCCCTGGAGGGCACGGCGCGGCCCGTTCCCCGGGAGGAAGCGCCGGCCGCCCCGGACAGCGGGCCCATGGGCGGCGAAGACGAAGGGATGACAAGGGCTTTCCGCAGGCCGCAGCCAGTTCGCGCGGACGCGACGACGATCTACACGGGCGCGGATCCAGCGAACGCACCGCCGGCCTCCGGCCCGGCCGGGCAGCCTGTCCGCCGCCGACGGACGGAACGCAACCATTACGACGAGGACGGTAACTGATGAAAATGATCAAGCGAAACATCATCTGGCTGACAGCCCTGATCTGCGCGGCCATGATGCTGGGCCTCTCCGCAGCGCAGGCGGACCCGGAGTGGATTGATCTGCCGGAATCCGACCTGGAGCGGCTCAGCGCCGCCGGCGAAACGATCGTGTCGCCGATCAGGCCTGTGCCGGAGCACGTCCGGAGGCTGCTCAGGATCGCGCGCGGGGAAATCGGTTACAGCGAGCAGCGGGGCAACGTCACCAAGTACGGCCAATGGGCCGGAAACCCGACCGCGGAATGGTGTGCGGAGTACCTTTGCTGGTGCGTCGATCAATTGGAAGTACAGTATGGCACCAGGATCCTGACGGTCTATTACCCGATGTACGGCAGCAAGAACATCGGCATGCGGTGGTTCCTGAGGGAAGGACGGTACATCGCGCGCCGCGGCACGGTCCCCGGATGGGGATCGCAGTGGCTGATCGGCCATGATGAGCCGCTCGGCAAGAACGCGTATGTGCCGCAGCCGGGAGACTGGGTCTTTTTCGCCAACGGTTCCGCGGGCGATACGACCCATGTGGCCATGGTGGAATACTGCACTACGGACCGGAACGGGGACACGCGCGTATATACCCTGGAAGGCAACAAGCCGGACCGGGTGCAGGAAACCGTCTACAAGCTGACGGAGGAGACCATCCTGGGCTACGGGACGGTGTTTGACCTGGTGGACCTGGTCATCAAGGGCGGCTGCGAGGGCAGAAAGGTGGAAAAGCTCCAGCGCATGCTCTGCGATGTGGGACTGCTCGACGAAGCGTACGTGACAGGGACCTACGGATCGCACACGACGGACGCGGTCAAAGCCTTTCAGAAATCACAGGGAATCGAGCAGACGGGCGTGGCCGGCCAGCAGACCCAGCTGGCGCTGTACCGGTATACCGTCCGCTACATCGAAGAGCATCCTGAATATTGGGAAGTGAAGGAATAATATGCCGTCTTATCAGGATGACCAGAGGTATTTTGCCCCCCGGGGCGGCCAGCAGCAATACAACCGGCCCGCGGGCAGCGTGCCGCCGCCCGTACAGCTGGATCCTTCCCTGACCGGGGAGGGACAGCAGCCGGGGTGGCAGGACGGCGGCGCGCCGGGCGGAAACCCGCAGCGGCAGGGGTATCAGAACGGCTGGCAGCAGGGATATCCGAACGGCTGGCAGCAGCCGCAGCGGCAGGGAGGACAGATGCCCCCGCCGCTTCAGGAGGATCCGTATCCCGCGCAGGAGGAGCGGCCGGTTTCCAACGGCCCGGCCAAACCCGGCTACCATGTGCCGCGTACGGGCGTCGTCACCCGGAAAAAACGTTCCGGCGTGCCCTATGTGATCCTGGCGGTGCTGGTGCTTGGATTCACAGCTTTTATCGCGATCCGCCATTTCGCTCCGCAGGACGCCATGTACGGGTATGTCTCCGCGGGCGTGCTCTCTTCCCGGTATACGGGAAGCGCGATCCTGGTGCGCGATGAAACCGTGTATACGCAGGAGAGCATCTCCCAGATCGACTATACGGCCGAAGAAGGCACGGACGTGGACCGGACGACCATTATCTGTACCGTCTATACTTCCGGCTTCAATACCCGGGAGCTGACCACGCTGAAGCGCTACCGGGACCAGATCAAGGAGTATCACAAAACCCTGATTTCAAACACCGGCGCGGCTCGGGATGTCCGGCTGACGACCCTGGATACGCAGGTCCGGGAGGAGGCCAAGGCGACGCGCGTCATGATCCAGGAGCAGCGCGGCAACCTCCTGAACCAGGAGGAGCAGCTGACACAGACGCTTCAGGCGCGCCAGTCCTACCTCCGGCAGAAATATCCGGACGACCAGAAGCTTTCGCGTCTGTATGACGACGAGAACAACCAGATGCAGCGCATATCGAGCTGGACCAAGCAGTACGCGGCGGACTCCAAAGGCATCGTGAGCTTCTACACGGACGGCTACGAGCCGGTCCTGAACCTGAACACCTATGGGGAGTATTCCCCGGCGGAAGTCCGGCGGATGTATAACGGGTACATCCCGAGCAACCCGGCGGCGACACGCAATACCGTGGCGATCTACCGGCTCGTGCACGAAGGCGAGTGGGCCGTGCTGATGCTGTGCGACGATACGGACTGGACGCCGATCATCGGGGAGTCCTACAAGCTGCTGATCGAGTCCTTTGAAAACACGATCGTCGACGCGACGGTCGAAAGCTTCACCCGGGCGGGCGGCGAGCTGCTGGTCCGCCTGCGCGTACAAAACGGCGAGGTGCGCGATATCCTGTATATCCGCTCCTGCGACGTGCAGCTGGGTGAAAACGTCGACAGCCTGACCGTGCCGACGCGGGCGCTGTACAACCAGATGGGGCAGACAGGCGTGGTCATCGTGGACGAATACGGCAATAACTACTTCACGCAGGTCACGGTCGTATCCATCCAGGGGGACATTACCCACATCATCCCGAAAAATACCGGCGTCCTGTACGAGGGCATGGTCGTCAAACTATTCTGACAGGAGGTCATCCATGAAAGAAGGACACCCCAACAGCAAACCGATCATCACCTATCTTCTGTTTGTGGTCATTTTCATGCTTTTGGCGAATGCGTTCATTTTTCCTTCCCTTTTGAACGCGCGGGTGGAGGAAGTACCCTATACAACCCTGCTGAAAACGCTTGAAAGTGGGGAAAACGGGTTCAAAGTCACCTCCGCGGCCCTGGACGACGAGAACAGGACGCTGACCTATATCACAGAGAACCCGACGACCGGTGAACGGCATATCTATAAATCGAATATCTGGCCGAATGATACGAACCTTTTGGAGCTGCTGACCAGCAACGGCGTGGAGATCGTCGTCGAGATCCCGACGCAGACGAATCCGCTCATGGCATTCCTGATCTCCTGGATCCTGCCGATCATCATCTTCATGGTCCTGGGACAGGTGCTGCTGCCGCGCATGATGAACGGCGCGGGAGGACAGAACGTGCTGTCGCTGGGCAAGGCAAACGCCAAGATCTATATCGAGTCCCAGACCGGGAAAACGTTCAAGGACGTCGCCGGCCAGGATGAGGCGAAGGAGCAGCTGAAGGAAATCGTGAGCTACCTGCACGACGGCGAGCGGTATAAGCAGATCGGCGCCAAGCTGCCCAAGGGCGCTTTGCTGGTCGGACCGCCAGGCACGGGCAAAACCCTGCTGGCCAAGGCGGTCGCGGGCGAAGCGGGCGTGCCGTTCTTCTCCATCAGCGGCTCCGAGTTTGTCGAGATGTTTGTCGGCATGGGCGCCGCCAAGGTGCGCGACCTGTTCAAGCAGGCCACGGAAAAAGCGCCCTGCATCGTCTTTATCGATGAAATCGATACGATCGGCAAAAAGCGTGACGCAGCGGCGGGCATCTCCGGCGGCAACGACGAGCGGGAGCAGACCCTGAACCAGCTGCTCGCGGAAATGGACGGCTTCGACGCGGCCAAGGGCGTCGTCATCCTTGCGGCGACCAACCGGCCGGAGATCCTTGATCCGGCGCTCCTGCGCCCGGGCCGCTTTGACCGGCGCATTCCGGTCGAGCTGCCTGATCTGAAGGGACGTATCGCGATCCTGAACGTGCACGCGCGCGATGTCCGGATGGCACCCGGCATCGATCTGTCCGCGATCGCCCGCGCGACTTCGGGCGCGTCCGGCGCTGAGCTGGCCAACATCATCAACGAAGCCGCCCTGCGTGCGGTCCGGGAGGGCCATGACATGGTCACGCAGGACGACCTCATGGAGAGCGTCGAAACTGTCATCGCGGGCTACCAGCGCAAGGGCGCGGTGATCTCGGACCGCGAGAAGCGCATCATCGCCTACCATGAAATCGGCCATGCGCTGGTCGCCGCGAGGCAGAAAAACGCGGCGCCGGTCACCAAGATCACGATCATTCCGCGGACCAGCGGCGCCCTGGGCTATACCATGCAGGTGGAAGAGGACGAAAAGGTGCTGCTGTCCCGCGAGGAAGCGATGATCCAGCTGACCACGCTGACCGGCGGCCGGACAGCGGAGGAGATCGTCTTCGGTTCCGTGACCTCCGGGGCATCGAATGATATCGAGAAGGCGACCCGGCTGGCCAGGGCGATGATCACCCGTTACGGCATGTCCAGGCAGTTCGACATGGTGGCGCTGGAGACGGTGACCAACCAGTACCTTGGCGGAGATACCTCCCTGGCGTGCAGCGCGGAAACTGCGACGCTGATCGACCGGGAGGTCAACAGCGTCATCCGCGAAGCCCATGAAAAAGCGCGGGAGATCCTCAGCGATAACCGCGCCAAGCTGGACGAGCTGGCCGCTTACCTGCTTGAGCGCGAAACGATTACCGGCGAGGAATTCATGTTCATCCTGAACCAGCCCGTCCGGCTGGAGGAGGGGGAACCTGAAGGAACAAACGAAGCAGCAACGGAAAAAACGGAAAAAGGAACCGCTGAATAACCAAGCTGCATGACAAAGCCGGCCCGGTTGCCCGGGCCGGCTTTGCCATGCCATTGATTGCTTGTATCTGTCAGTGCGTGGTGGTCAGCGCGGTCGCGATGTTGATCGCCTGGTCGGAACAGCGCTCCAGGTCCGTGCACATATCGGCGAAAACGACGCCGCTCAGCGGATGGCAGGTCATGGACATCAGCCGTTCGATATGATTCTGGACGAACTGCTCCTGCATGTCATCCACCCGCTGCTCCAGGGCTTCCGCCCGGGGGAGCAGATCGAATTTTTCCTGCTCGTACACCTCCATGGAGACATCCAGCGTCTCCATGACGGCGTCCGCCATCGTGCGCAGCTCCTTCATGCCGGCTTCCGAAATGCTCACGCCGGCGTTCTTCAGCCGCGCGGCAAATTCGATGATGTTTTCCGCGTGGTCGCTGATGCGCTCGAAATTGGACACCACGCGGAACATGCGTGAAAGCCGGAATATGTCATGGTCGGACATCTGCAGCCCGCGCAGCGTGACCAGCTTGTCGCTGATGGCGTGGTCCAGGAAATCGACCGTCTGCTCCCGCTCCATCACCTGCGTAAACAGTTCCTCCTTCGATGAGTCAAAGAAGTAGGTCAGGGCGGTGGACAGGTTGTCGCGGGCGATCTCGCCCATGCGGTTGACCTCCAGCGTCGCCTGCTTCATGGCGACGGAGGGAATGCTGCGCTCGGCATTGACCAGGTAAATGAGCTTCTGCTCGTCCCTGGCCTGCTGTTCGCCGGGCTTGAGGGGGATGGTCTTCTCGGCCAGGCGGACAAACATGCCGGAGACGGGGAAGGCCACCAGGACGGCCGCGATGGAGAAGAGCGTATGGGTGTTGGCGACCTGACGCGCCACCAGGCCGGGCGACAGCGACTGGATCCAGGTGAGTATGCCCGGGAAAACGGAGACCGCGGTCAGCAGGATGACGGCCCGGAAGAGGTTGAAATACAGGTTCAGCAGCGCCGTACGTTTGCCGTTGCGGCCCGCGGTCAGCGAGGCCAGCAGGTTGGGGGTGACGGAACCGATGGCGGCGCCGATGACCAGGTAGACGCACTGCTGATAGCTGAGCAGGCCCTCTTCGGCGAAAGCCTGGAAAATCACGACGGAGGAGGAGGCGCTTTGCAGCAGCGCGGTGAACGCGATGCCGAACAGTACAGCCAGCAGGGGATGCGACAGGGTGGACAGCACCTGCTGGAAGTTGGGGCTCTCCGACAGCGGCACGATGGCCGTCTTCATCATGCCGATACCGACGAACAGCATGCCGAAACCGAGGATGATGCTGCCGATATGCTGAAGCTGCTGCTTCTTGAGGAAAAGGTGCATGACGCAGCCCAGGAACACAAGGATCGGCGCCAGGGCCGTCAGGTTGAAGGCGGTGATCTGCGCTGTGATGGTGGTACCGATGTTGGCGCCCATGATGACGCCGATCGCCTGCGGCAGCTTCATCAGGCCTGAGTTCACAAAGCTGATGACCATCATGTCCGTGGCGGACGAGCTCTGGATCAGGATCGTCACCACGATGCCGACGACCACGCTGATGGCCTTGTTGGAGGTAGCGCGCTCAAGGATATTCCGCAGCTGGTCACCCGCAGCCTTCTTGAGGCCGCTTGACATCAGCGTCATGCCGTACAGGAACAGACCGACGCCGCCCAGCAGGGATATAAAGTCCAGAATTGTCATACTTGTAAAACCTCCTCCTGTCCGGTATTATACCATAAATAATCATTATGTAAATATAAAAAATGATTATTATAAAACCTTATAAACTATGAACGGACCATAAGTCAAAACGGCCCAAAAAAACGGCCCCGCCGTCGGGCGGAGCCGGAGGAGAAGGCTGGTATGCCGCTCAGGCGCGCGGGATTCAGCCCAGGTTGGCCTTGCGCCGGAGTTCCTCCACATAATCGGTGTGTTCCCAGGGCAGGTCCACGTCCGTGCGGCCGAAGTGGCCGTAGGCGGCGGTCTGGCGGTAAATGGGCCGGCGGAGGTCCAGGCGGCTGATGATCGCGTCGGGGCGCATGTCGAACGTATCGCGGACGATGGCGGAAAGCTGTTCATCCGGCAGCACGCCGGTGCCGAACGTGTCCACCGTGAAGGAGACGGGGTGCGCGACGCCGATGGCATAGGCCAAAGCTACCTGGCACTTGCGCGCCAGGCCGGCGGCCACGACGTTCTTGGCCGCGTGCCTCGCCGCGTAGGCGGCGGAGCGGTCGACCTTGGTCGGG
>CACXEB010000272.1 GCA_902766515.1 uncultured Eubacteriales bacterium | reverse complement strand
TGTACCTTGCGGCGTTTCCGCCCGGGAGCCCCAACGGGGCGACAGGAAACGCCGTGAGGGGGGTCCCGCAGGGGGGACGCCAGTCCCCCCTACGGTCACGGTTCACAAAGTGAACAGTGACCGCATATTGACAGCCGCCGGGAAATCGGGTAAACTACCACAGTCAACAAGAAGGGAGGGAGGTCCGCGGATGCTGTTTTCCAGCCTGACCTTCCTGTTCTATTTTCTTCCGGCGGTCATCCTCATCCACCGGTTTCTGCCCGAAAAGGCGCAGAACCCGTTTCTGTTCGCGGCCAGCCTCGTCTTCTACGCATGGGGCGAGATCCGGTATGTGCCTCTTTTTTTTGTGCTCCTCGTCCTGGATTACCTGCTGGGACGCGGGCTGCAGAGCGCCCGGCGCCAGGCAGTCCGGCGGCTGCTGCTGACGGCCGGCATCCTGGCGGACATCGGAGCGCTGCTGTATTATAAGTATTCCGGATTCCTGCTGGACACGCTGGGCATGGGCGGCCGCTTCCCCACGCCCGCGACGCTGCCGCTGGGCATCAGCTTTTTCACCTTCCAGGCGGTGGGCTACCTGGTGGACGTATACCGCCGCCAGACCGAAGCAGAAAAAGACGTCATCGCGTTCGGCACCTTTCTTTTCCTGTTCCCGCAGCTGATCGCCGGCCCGATCGTCCGCTACAGCGACATGAAGCAGGCGCTTCACGTCCACCGGCGGCCGGACGCGGCGGCCATGGACAAGGGCATGGCCCTGTTTATCGCGGGGCTGGCCTCCAAGGTGCTGCTGGCCAATCCGCTGGGGGCCCTCAGCGACGAACTGCACGCGGTAACCGGCGACAGCGCCTGCCAGTGGGCCTTCCTGACCGTGTATAACCTGCATGTCTATTTCGACTTCTGGGGTTACTCCGTCATGGCGCTGGGCATGGGCCGGATGCTCGGTTTCCGCTTCCCGCAGAACTTCAACCATCCGTACGCGGCGGACTCCATTACCGACTTCTGGCGGCGCTGGCACATCACGCTGAGCGGCTGGTTCCGCGATTACGTCTACATTCCCCTGGGCGGCAGCCGGAAGGGAACCGGCCGGACGATCTTCAACATGCTGGTGGTCTGGCTGCTCACGGGATTCTGGCACGGGGCCGGCTGGACCTATATCGGCTGGGGGTTATGGTTTTACGTGTCCCTGCTCTTTGACAAGTATGTCCTCAAGCCGCTCCGCCTGCCGGGCGTCGTCCGGCGGCTGCACATGATCCTCTGCATGGTGCTCAGCTACGCGGTATTTACCGCGCCGGACCTCAAGGGCGCGTGGGACATGGTCGTCACCCTGTTCAGCTTCCGGTCGGGCGGCACGGCGCTGTTCTGGCTCAGGGAAAACCTGCTGCTGCTGATCGTTTCCGTCGCCTGCTGCGTCCCCGCGGTGATCGGCCTGGGCAAGCGGCTGCTCGCCCGAAGGACCTGGCTGCGCTGCGCCTGCATGACCGCGCTGCTGGTGCTCTGCCTGGCCGCGCTGGCCAAATCGTCCTACAATCCCTTCCTGTATTTCCGGTTCTGAGGAGTGTGTATGCGCAAGGCACCTTTATTGATCACGGCCATGGTCCTGCTGGCCGCGCTGATGCTCTTCCAGACGGTGCTGCCCGAGCGCACGTCCAGCGACATGGAAAACCGGGTGCTCAATACGCGCCCGGCGCTCAGCCTGAGCGCCATGTCCGGCAGCCGCTGGGCTGATACGTTTGAAGTGTTCTGCGCCGACCAGATGCCGCTCAGGGACACCTTCGTATCCATCTACACCTCCTGGGAGGCGGTCAGCGGCCACCGGGTGATCGAGAACGTGATCCGCGGCGGCGACCAGCGCCTGTTTGACCGCACCGACGGCTGGCGCGCCAGGAATGTCACCCTGAACGCCGGAGCGCTGGGCGACCTGGAAGACATGACCGGTGTGCCGTCCTACCTGCTCGCCGTACCGTCCGCCAACGCGGTGTATCCGGAGCTCCTGCCCGCCGGCGCGCCCGTGGCCGACGAAGAGGCGCTGATCGCCCTGGCCGGGCGGGAAACGACCGTCATCCCGCTGCTGGATCCGCTTCGCGATGCCAGGGACCAGGGGCTCCTTTATTACCGGACAGACCATCACTGGACGGATACGGGTGCGTACACCGGTTACCTGGCGGTCTGCGAAGCGCTCGGCCTGACGCCGCTGCCCGCGCCCGAAGTGACGCGGCAGCCCGGATTCTGCGGCAGCTTCTACGCCCGCTGTCCCCTGCCCTGGCAGCAGCCGGACACCTTCGCTTATCCGACCGTTCCGGGCATCCGCCTGGTCATCGACGGCGCGGAACAGGATGGGCTGGTGGACCCCCTGCAGCTGGCCGGCCGCGACCTGTACGCATCGCTGCTGTACGGCAACCACGCGCGGATGGAGCTCATCAACGACCAGGCGCCTGACGGCCCCACCTGGTTTGTCATCAAGGATTCCTACGCAAACGCGCTGCTGCCGCTCCTGGCGCGGCACTGCAGCCGGATCGTGGCGGTGGACGCCCGGTACTTTGCGGAAGATATCACAGAAGCAGTTCTATCAAGTAAAGGAGACATCATACTATGTATTCAAGGCGTCGCTTCCCTGGCTTCCAACCGCACACTCGCGCTGCTGGAAGGATTGTAAGCCTGCTCGTCGTCCTGCTGATGCTGTGTCCGGCCGCGCTGGCCGCGTCTCCCGTCCCGGAGGCGCATGAGCCGTCCTCCGACATCTACTTCAACGACGCGGTGATGATCGGCGATTCCATCATGGACGATGTGGAGATGTTCGATCTCTTCCCCAGCGCCAACTTCGTCACGAAGATCGGCATCAGCCCCCTCTCCGCCGCGCGCCGGGAGTTCCGCTACCGCGGCTCGCGCGAATACCAGACGCTGTACGACGTCGTCGAAAAGTATCCGCACAAGAAAATCTATATCCTGCTCGGCTCCAACAGCCTGGACAACAAGCCGTCCGACCAGGCCTACGCGGACTATGTTCCGATGGTCGACACCTTCCAGGAGCGTTTTCCCGACTCGCTGATCTACCTGATCGTGCCGCCGTCCATGACCCAGCGCGAGCTGGAGCGCCTCCAGATCTCCCCGAAGCGCTTCGCGAACTTCCGCGATATGCTGGCGGCACTGGCGGAGGAGCGCGGGCTGTACATCATCGACTTCTATTCCCTGCTCCTGAATGAGAAAGGTTACCTGCCGGCCCATTACGACTGTGGCGACGGCATCCACCCCAACCTGGAGGGGCTGAAGCTCCTCGAGAATGAAATCCGCACCCGTACCGTTCCGGTCCAGCGGACCGTGACGTTCATCTGGGCGAAATAGGAGGGCATCCCATGAAAAGAATCATCGCTTTGATCACCTGCTCCCTGCTGGCGCTGGCCTGCCTGTCTTCCTTCGCGGAAGAGACGGCGCTGACCTGTGAAAGCATCGCGGAGGCGGCGCTGGCCTCGGCCGAATTCCGCGAGCTGACCGACATGACCGAGCGCTATATGGAAAAGCATCTGAGCATCAGCATGGACATCAGCGCGGCGGACTTTGAAGAATGGGTCATGAAGCGGGACGCCACGCGCGCCACCCCCGAGATGATCCTGGTGCTGAAGGTCCGCGAAACCGCCGACCAGGCGGCGATCCGCCAGTGCATCCAGGAATTCAACGACGAGCAGCTCCTGCTGTACCGCGACTACCAGCCCGCGCAGGTCTTTAAGCTGGAAAACGCGCGCGTGCTCGAAAACGGTCCCTTCATCGCCCTGATCGTCTCCCCCGACCCGCCGGCTTCGATCGCGGCGCTGGGAGAAGGATGGCACTGAAATAACAGAATAACGCTGGCTGTACGAATGGTGGAGCGTCCGTACAGCCAGCGTTTTTTTGTCTGCAGCGATGCGGTTCCGGTTCAGGGCAGCCAGTCCATGAGCAGCCAGCCATGCTCGGCGGCCAGCAGCAGGCAGCGGCGCTCCGTCCCGTCCGTCATCGCCACCTCATAGGCGGGCACGGCCGGCAGGGTGGGCTGTTCCGTCAGGGGGCAGCAGACGCTCAGCCGGTCCTGCCACGCCTGCCGTTCTTCCGGGGCCAGGCGTTTCAAACGCGCCGCGACGCGGTCCAGCAGCGCGGTTTCCTGCTCCGTTCCGTCAAGCGCGGCGTCCGCGTCCAGCAGCCGGAGCCATACGGCCAGCTGCTGCCCGAGCGGGAGCGCCTCCAGCGCTTCCAGCTCCGCCGGTTCCAGGAAGGCGGCCGCGTCGGCGATCCGCCAGCCTGCCAGCGCTTCCTCCCGGCCGGCAGCCAGGAGGATTGGCTCCGGGTCCATCGGCGTTATATGCCGCTCGGTCATGGGCAGCCGGATGTCCTCCGCCGTGAGCTCCGTCCGAAGCTCCGCGTCAGCAAAGCGGCGCCCGCACCGATCGCAGACCCAGTGCCCGATCCAGCCTTCCTCCAGGTACGTCGCAGCCTGCCCCGGCACGTACCGCGCGGCATGGCCCAGCGCCGCCACCGGCTGCGTTTCCGTATGCGTGGCGTCGTGCGCGCATACGCGGGTTTCCACGCCCGGTGTTTCGCAGCCCGGCGCAGTCGTCACGGTCCAATCGCCATACGCGTGGCCCAGCGCCGCCACCGGCTGCGTTTCCGTATGCGCGGCATCGTGCGCGCATACGCGGGTTTCCACGCCCGGCGTCTCGCAGCCCGGCGCGGTCGTCACTGTCCATTCTCCATACGCGTGGCCCAGCGCCGATACCGGACGCGTTTCCGTATGCGTGGCATCGTGCGCGCATACGCGGGTTTCCACGCCCGGCGTTTCGCAGCCCGGCGCGGTCGTCACGGTCCATTCTCCATACGCGTGGCCCAGCGCTGCCACCGGACGCGTTTCCGTATGCGCGGCGTCATGCGCGCATACGCGGGTTTCCACGCCCGGCGTTTCGCAGCCCGGCGCAAGCGTCTCCACCCACGCACCGTAATCGTGGCCGGTCGGCGCAAGCGGCAGGTCCGCTTCCGTCAGGGATACGGCGCCGCGGGCATCCGCGTACAGGCTGCCGTCCTGGTCGCAAGTCCAATACAGGATATGGCCCGCTTCCGTGCACGTGGCTTCAACGCGCGGGTGCTCCGTCATCGTGTGCCGGGGATAAAGGTCCAGGTGGCCCGCCGCCCGGTAGCGTTCCCCCGCCAGCACAAGCTCCGGCGCCGTATACAGCGTCCGGGTGCTGTCGTCATACTGGTAGCGGATCGACCGGTCGTCCTGGTTGGTAAACGTATACCCCTGGTCATCGTCCGTGTAACCGTTCAGGAACAGCGACCCGTCGGCGCCCAGTGTCCCCGCGTCGCTGTTGGTCACGTCCACCAGGTAATTCCGGCCGTCAGACATCGTCACGATGTTCCACATGTGGGCGCCTGGCGCGGCGCCGGTATTGATGGTACCGGTCACCGAACAGCAGTTGACATCCCCGTCGAAAGCCGTCATGTCGCAAAGGTATTGGAACGCCTTGGCATAGCCTTCACAGACCACGTTGGTATCATCGTTCCCGTCAAACACATAAATCAGCTGCCATGGATCGCCATAGGGGCCGCCCTCGCGCGCGGCAGCGCCATTATAGCTCACGCGGCCGCAGATTTCATCGCGGTAGGCGCCCAGCTTCTCCAGGTCATTGAGATCACTGTACCTGCCCACGATTTCCTGCGCAGTCCGGACGGAGCTCTGCACCGACTGTCCCACGCTCGGATCTACCTGGTAGGTATCTGCCCGGTAATCCTCCGAAACGGACATGCGGACCGAATAGGGAGAGGTGACCTCGTAGACATAATCGCCGCTCTGGTACCGGCAGGTCACCTGCGGCGTGGCGGTCGTCTTTGCGCCTGCCGTCTTGTCGTACCAGTACAGTTCATAGGGGCAGTTTGCCAGCAGCGCCAGCTGGACGAGCGAATAATCCACGTCCAGCTGCTCGCCGATCATCTGGTAGCCCCGGCGAAGATCGTCCATCGTCCTGACCTTGATGCCCAGTTCCGACGCCGTAAAACGGGTCTGCAGCCCGAGGTCATTATAGGCGACGGACATTTCCGTGCTCGACTGCTCGCCGGCCGCGATCTCTTCGATCTTCGGCTTGAGCTGCCTGTACAGCGCCAGGCAGGCCTCGTCCAGCCGGCCGTCGTCCACCGTGACGCGGTTGGCCACCAGGCCGGCGGTCTGCGACGCGCGCATCA
>CACXEB010000271.1 GCA_902766515.1 uncultured Eubacteriales bacterium | reverse complement strand
CAATCATATTCATTGCTGATCCTCCGCGATGTTCAGTCCGGTTGTTTCATCTGTACCCAAGAGAATGTTCAGGTTCTGGATCGCCGCGCCGCAGGCGCCCTTGCCCAGGTTATCGAACCGGGCGACGAGCAGCAGCCGGTCTTCGCTGCCCTGTACGGTGATCTCCATGGAGTCCTGCCCGGCGAAAGCGCCGGCGGACAGGAAGCCGTTTTCCGAAGCACCCGGCCGGAAACGGATCACGCCGCCCGGATAGGCTGCCCGGTAGCAGGCTTCGACGGCTGCTTTGTCCGCATTCAGCTGTCGTCGCCCGAGGGGGACGCAGACCTCCATGCCCGCGTAGTAGGGTGCGACGATCGGGCAGAACAGGGGGGCCTGCGCCAGGCCGGCGTACCGCTGCATCTCGGGCAGGTGCTTGTGCTGCTGGCCGAGGCCGTACATCCGGGGCGCTTCCAGCAGGGGTTCGCGCTGGGGCGCTTCATAGTCGGCGATCATCTGCCGGCCGCCGCCGGAATATCCGGTCAGGGAAAAGCAGGTGACCGTCTGGTCGGGGGACAGCAGCCCGCCGGCTGTCAGGGGCTGCAGCAGGGCAATCACGCCGCTGGCATGGCAGCCGGGGTTGGCGATGCGCTTGGAGGCCCGGATCCGTTCCCGCTGTCCGGGCAGCTCCGGAAAGCCGTACACCCATCCCGGGGCGACGCGGTGGGCGGTCGAGGTGTCTATGATGACGGTCGCAGGGTTCTCCACCCATTCGGCGGCCTCCCTGGCCGCCGCGTCCGGCAGGCAGAAGAAGACAACGTCCGCTTCGTTCATCATCGCCTTCCGCGCGTCCGGATCTTTCCGTTGCGCCTCCGGCAGGCGGATCAGTTCAATGTCCGCCCGCCCGTTCAGCCGTTCCACGATGTTGAGGCCGGTCGTTCCCGCGCTGCCGTCCACAAATATCCGTTTCAAATCTGGCCCTTCCTTTCGGCATGTTTCATCGGCATGTTTCATTCCTATACATCCTGCGTGAATAATATGCAGGATCGCCGTATAATATACACGTTATATGCATATCTGTCAAGATGGAATCAATGTTTTTTCTTGCACTTTTGGAATGTAAATGATATAATAGCTTGTCTTATGTGCCTGAACACGCTATGCAGGCCGAGAAAGACCAAAGGAGGATGATTTCATGGCGAATGTCAAGGAGCAGTATGAGGCTCTGGATCGTGTCATCGCGGAGAACAAGGATGTTCCCGGCGCGCTGATGCCTGTACTGCAGGGTGCGCAGGAGATTTTCGGCTGCGTTCCCATCGATGTGCAGAAGTACATTGCTCAGGAACTCCATACGACCCTGAGCGAGGTGTACGGCGTGGCGACGTTCTACTCCCAGTTTTCCCTGCAGCCCAAGGGCGAGTACCTGATCAGCGTCTGCCTTGGCACTGCCTGCTACGTGAAGGGCAGCCAGAAGGTGCTTGACAAGCTCAGCGAAGTGCTGAACATTCCCGTGGGCGGGACGACGCCGGACGGACGGTTCACCCTGCAGGCCACGCGCTGCCTGGGCGCCTGCGGCCTGGCTCCGGTCATGACGGTCAATGACGAAGTGTACGGCCGGCTGACGCCGGACGCGATTCCGGACATCATCGCCAAATACCGTGTGACAGAAGAAGCGTAACATGCGCGATATCTCACTGCATCTGTCCGACATCGTCCAGAACAGCATCACGGCCGGCGCGGGCCGCGTGGAGATCGGCTTCGCGCTGAACGGATCGGGCGTGCTGACCGTGACCGTCCGGGACGACGGCTGCGGCATGAGCACGGAGCTGCTTGAACGGGTCAAGAACCCCTTCACGACGACCCGGACGACGCGCAAGGTGGGGCTCGGCATCCCGCTGCTCACGCAGAACGCGCGGCTCTCCGGCGGCGATGTCCGCATCGAGAGCGAGCAGGGCGTCGGGACCGTCATCGAGGCGACGTTCCGCACGGATTCCATCGACTGCCTGCCGGTCGGCGACCTGGCGCAGACGATGGCGACGCTGGTGCTCAGCAATCCGGACCGCCCGGATTTCGTGCTGACCTGTACGTCGCCCGCGGGGGAGATGCAGTTTTCCACGATGGAGGTCCGGGCGGCGCTGGACGGCGTATCGCTCGCGGAACCTGAAGTGTATCAATGGATATTGGCTTCGCTCAACGAAGAAATCGAACCGATATTGGGAGGAATCATGAAATGAAGTCACTGGCAGAGCTTGAGCAGATCCGCAAACAGACCCTGGAACGTATCAACCTGCGCAAGGAAGACAAAGCGGATACCACCCGCGTGGTGATCGGCATGGCGACTTGCGGCATCGCGGCCGGCGCCCGTCCGGTCATGCACGCGTTCATGGATGAACTCAACAAGCGTCAGCTGCAGCACGTCACCGTATCCCAGACCGGCTGCATCGGCATGTGCCGCCTGGAGCCCATGGTGGACATCATCACGCCGGACGGCACCAAGGTCACCTATGTGCATGTCAAGCCGGAAATGGTTCCGCGCATCGTCGCTGAGCATGTGGTGAACGGCCGCCCGGTGGAAGAGTACACCATCGGCGCCGCTGAGGCCCAATAAGAGAGCAAAGGAGACGACAACATGGAGATTTATCGCGCGCATGTATTGGTCTGCGGCGGCACCGGCTGCTCATCCTCCGGGTCTGCCAAGCTGATCGAACGCTTTGAAGAGAAAATCAAGGAATGCGATCTGGACAAGGAAGTCAAAGTGATCCGCACTGGTTGCTTCGGCCTGTGCGAAGCGGGCCCGGTCGTGATCGTGTATCCGGACGGCACCTTCTACAGCCGCGTGAAGGTGGAGAACGTGGACGAGATCGT
>CACXEB010000270.1 GCA_902766515.1 uncultured Eubacteriales bacterium | reverse complement strand
TTGGCGTTGTAGATGCCGCCCTGCCAGACGACGGAGCCGTCTTCGCCGCGGCTGTACTGGCTGAGGAAGTCGAACATGTACATGCCCAGGTCCAGGGTCGCGGTATGCGGCATTTCGCCCACGATCGCGAAGCGGACTACGGGAATGCCGGCTTCATCGGTCCAGACATAGTTTTCAAAACGGCCGGTGCGGTAGCTGGTGTACTCGTCGCGGGCATGGTTGTACTTCTTGAACAGGTTGATATAGTACTGCGCGGGATCGGATTCAAAGGTCGTGCCGAACATATCGAACTCGCCCATGTATACGCTCATGGGGGTCACATGTTCCGCTTCGATTTCAGGCACCATGGAGATCGCGCAGCCCGTGCCGGCGGCGGCGGCAAAGCGGCCGTCCAGGGCGCGGACCAGCACCTGGGTGAACATGCCGCCATTGGAGTGGCCGTAGCAGTAGATGCGGCTTTCGTCAATGGGCAGCTCGGCGCAGATCTGGTCGATCATCTGGCGGATGAAGGCCACGTCGTCGCCATCCACAGCCAGGCCCCAGGCGGGCGCGATGCCCTTGGTGACGCTGCCGGTGGGGAAGACGATGGCAAAGCCGAATTCTTCAGCCAGCTTCACATAGCTGGTGCGTTCCGCGAAGTATTCGCCGTTCAGCGCGGCGCCGTGAAGCGCGAGCATCAGCGGGAACTTGCCCTCGGCGGTCTCCCGGACCGTGGTGGGCACATACTGGAAGTAAGTGCGGGTGACGCCGTTCACCTCCAGGGTCTTGGTCTCAAAGCCCCAGTCGGACAGTTCGTGGGTGTAGCGGATCGCCTTGGGGCCGTAGCCGACCTCACGGGTCGCCAGCTTGAAGAAATCATACACAGCAGCGGCGCGTTCAGCGTTCAGGGCAGCGGCGTCCTCGCGGACGGTCACGCGGACCTGGCTCATCGGCTGGTCATTCAGGAGCAGATCGTTCACCTGCTGGTTGGGGAACCAGATCATATCGGCGTTGGCGTTGGAGAACACCTCATCGGTGCAGCCGTTGAAGCCGCGCAGGAGGTTGACGACTTCCTCTTCCTCGTCGTAGGCGGAGACGAAGAACCAGGCCGGCAGCTCGATCGCGTTCTTGTTGTCGATCGCTTCAGCCTTGACCGTCACGTCGCCGAACAGCGCGATACCGGCATATACGCTGGGCAGGTAAGCTTCGGTGAAGAGCAGGGCGGCGTCCGCGTTGTCACCGTAGGCAGCCAGGTAGTTGCGGCCTTCGGGCTGACGCCAGTAGTTGCGGGTGTCCGCCAGGGAGGTGGCCGCATCCAGGAAAGCGGCGTCCGCGGCGGCTTCCGTGGTATCCAGCACCATCAGGTACAGGCCGTACTTGTCGGCCACTGCCTGCCAGCCGCCCTCTTCCAGGACCTGGGCCGGCGCGGTGCCGGTAGCGGGCACGATCATGACGAAGCCCTGGGTCTGGGCAAAGTCCGCCGCCAGGTACACGACCGCGCTGCGCTCCGCCTCACCGACGGGAACAGCGACCTTGTAAGCGCCCTGATAGATGGTCTTCAGCGGGTTCGCGGGATCGACCACCGCTGAGTATGCTTCGGGGACCTCGGGGAAATCCTTGATTTCCAGCTCGGCGATCGCCGTGCAGCTCAGCAAGAGCATGAGGCTGAGGATAACAGCTGCGATTCTCTTCATAGGGGATACGCTCCTTTCTTTTGTGCCGGCCTCCGCGGGGAGACAATCATGGATCAGCGGCAATGTACAGCCCGTGTCAACCGGAAGTTTTTTGGACAGTTATTATGTTATCGGGCATCTGAACCGAAAACAAGCGTATTCCGGAATTATTTCGTTTAATTATGAAACATTTGATATAACGTCAAAAATATAGCTGTAACATTTTGCAACATATAAATATTTAGTTATTTGTTTGTTTCTGATTTAAACATGCCATTTCTTGCAAGCTCTCTATTTGTTTCATTATTGAACGTTCGACCCGTCCGTTGACTGACTTGGACGGACCGTGAAAAGTACCGTCCCCGCTGTAACCTTTCAGCGTTTTGCGGATGTTTCTTACAGCAGCGGTCAAGGGCCGCTGCGCGGTCACCGGGCGTCGCAGACGCCGGCCCGGTGAAGAAAGGAGAACGAACAATGACCATGATCAGAAGGTTCACGGCTTTCCTGCTGGCAGCGGTGCTGCTGTGCGGCTTGCTGCCGGCATCCACCGCCGGCGCGGAACCCTACGGCACCCGCCGGACGGAGGAAACTTCCCGGAAAAACCACGGGAATACGGACATCCAGGAGATCCTGACGCCGGAACAGCGCGCCGCGATCGCGATGCTGAACTACATGGCCGTGATGAGCGAGCGGATCCGCTCCGCCACCCACAGCCGGCTGGTCCTGGAGGACGTGTATAACGAACTGGTCAACAACCTCAACCCGGACCAGGTCAGCGCGCAGACGCTGGCCCAGGTGAAAAAGCTCACGGATGTCATCGAAACCTACCGCGCCACGGAGCAGAAGCGCCTCCGCACCCGGTACGAGCTGGAGCAGGCGCTGGCCGCCAGGACCCGGAAAGCGATTTCCGCGGCGCTCCAGAACGACAGCAGCGTCATCAAGGATACTTTCAAAGACATCAGGGAGGATGGCAAGGAGGGCGGGAACGACCCGGCAGGGAATCCCCTCAAAGCGCTGTCATCGCTGACCAAATACAATCTCATCCTGCAGGCGGCCAGCATGCTGACCAGGGGTTACTTCGCCTGGCAGCAGGCCACCGGCGAGGCTGAGATGACCGCCCTTGGCAAAGAATGGGCCCTGGACGACGCGGAAATGGCCGCCCTGCACGACCAGCGGATCACGACCTTCGGCTACATGGTGGACACCGTGACCGCGTATGGCCTGCAGGGCAGCTGGACGCTGAACGAGGAAGCCGTGCAGGCGCTGGTGCACGCCGAAAAGGACCCGAGCCTCCGGCTGCGCGTCCAGTTTCTCGAGAGCGAGGAGGAAACCTACCGGAACTACGGCGGCTACTGGCTGCTGCTGGCCCGCAGCTATTACGGGCTCGGCGAGTGGCAGGCGTGCCTGGACGCCGTCGAACGCTACCTGGCGCTGGACATCCATATTTTCCGGAAGGATCATGAACTGGCCCAGGTCATGCCCCTGGCTATCGAGGCCGTTTCCGCCCTCGCGGAGAGCGACGCGGATTTCATTGCCAACGCGGCGCCGTACCTCGAGATCCTGTGCAGCCAGAGCACCAATAACGATTGGCAGCTGCGCTTCTGCGCGGCCCTGGCCTGCCTGGACTTCTGCGAGCGCACGCCCGATACCGCCATGGCGGAACGCCGCCGGTACTTTGATCAGGCCTACGGGATCCTGTCCAACGCGCTGCCGCACCTGGTCTGGGAGCAGCAGCGGCTGAACGCGGCCTGGATCGCGCCCGTCCCCGCTCCGGGCGCCGGCCTGACCCAGGCGCAGCAGGCGGAATACAATTCGCTGACCGCACTGCGCAAAACGGAGCTGCCCCCGGTATACGAGCCCCTGTACTTCTGCCTGCTGGTCCTGCGAACCATGCAGCACGCGGCGTCCGACAGCTTCGTCACGCGCGCGCAGGAGCTGGACGAAATGCTCCACCCGGGCAATGCCCGCCTCTTCTGGAACGAATACCGGGAATCCGAAAGCTGGTTTTCCCGTCAGGCACCGGCCCCGAAGCCGGCCAGCTGGTCCCTCTCCACGCGGGACACGGTCCGCTATGCGTTTGCCGGCGGCTACCAGTATGACCCCCTCATCATCAGCATCCCCGTCACACTGATCAGCGAAGACACCCGGCTGGTGCTGGCCGCCGCGCGCACCGGTTATTCGGCCGGCGCGGCCGTCTTCACCGACGCCCGGCTGGTGGAGGTCAGGCGCAGCAGCGGCCAGCCGACCGAATGGCTGGCGATCTTCCGCAGCAGCGCGCTGGAGCGGAAGACCGAAGCCTACGCCTACCAGGAAACCAAGAAGAAGCCCATCTCCCTGGACCTCGCCTGGCGCCTGCAGGGAGAAGCCCTGCCCGCCCAGGCCTGGGGCATGATGCACCTGGGCTATGGCAACAAGGAGAGCGGCTACCGCTTCGGATCCTACTACTACGGTTCCCATCTCCCGTACTACCGTCAAAGCCCCGTCGGCTTCAACGACGCCGTGGGTACGGACGCCGCGGCCCGCCTCCTGGCCCTCCTTCCCGAGGCCCTGGCGAACACGGCTCAGTGCATCGAGCTTCGCCCGCTGCGCTGAGCCGAAAGGGGGACTGGCGTCCCCCCTTCGGGACCCCCCTCTCAGATTTGCCTGAGCGGCAAATCTGCAAGGTACAAACGGCTCCGCCGTTTGGATGCCCTGGGCCTACCGGCCCGTTCGTCGGTGAAAATGATCCACTGGATCATTTTCCGG
>CACXEB010000269.1 GCA_902766515.1 uncultured Eubacteriales bacterium | reverse complement strand
GGCCGGCTCTTCTCCGGCAGCATCTTTGACAACATCGTCATTTCCGCGCCCAACCTGTCGGTGAAGGACGCCTGGGACGCGGCGGAGATGGCCGGCATCGCCGATGATATCCGCGACATGCCCATGGGCATGCACACCGTGCTGCAGGAGGGCGGCGGCACCATCTCCGGCGGCCAGCGCCAGCGCCTGATGATCGCCCGGGCCGTGGCCCCGAAGCCGCGCATCCTGATGTTCGACGAGGCGACCTCCGCGCTGGACAACATCACGCAGAAAAAGGTCTCCGAGGCGCTGGACAAGATGAAGTGCACCCGCATCGTCATCGCCCACCGCCTGTCCACCATCAAGCACTGCGACCGCATCGTCGTGATCGACGGCGGCAAGATCGCCGAGAGCGGCACCTATGAACAGCTCATGGCCAAGAACGGCATCTTCGCCGAGCTGGTCTCCCGCCAGCAGGTCGGCAATCCGGAGGGTTAAGCGTCAATATGGAACTCAAAGGCCTCAAAATCAACTTCCTGGGCGACAGCATCACCGAGGGGCACGGCTGCGCGGACCTTGCGAACACCTTTGCGGCGCGCATCGCGGCGCAGGACGGCGCGGTCTGCCGTAACTACGGCATCGGCGGCACCCGCATCGCCCGCCAGAGAAAGCCCTCGGCCAACCCGCGGCATGACCTGGACTTCGTCGGCCGCTATGCCGATATGGACCCGGACGCCGACGTGGTGATGGTGTTCGGCGGGACCAACGACTTTGGCCACGGCGACGCCCCGGTCGGCACCATGGCGGACCGGACGCCCGACACCTTCTACGGCGCGCTGCACACGCTGTACGCGGGCCTGATTGCGCGGTATCCCGCCGCCCGCATCGTCGTGATGACCCCGCTCCACCGCGCGACCGAGGACAACCCGCGCGGGGACGGCAGCAAAGACGCGCCCGGCCTGTGCCTGATCGACTATGTGCGGATCATCCGCCAGGTGGCGGAGTATTATTCCCTCCCCGTGCTGGACCTCTACGCCGCTTCCGGCCTGCAGCCCCGCGTCCCCGTCATCCGGGAGCGCTACATTCCCGACGGCCTGCACCCCAACGACGAAGGCCACCGCCTCCTGGCCGACCTGATCCGGGCGTACCTGCGGGGGCTGTGACGGAGGGGCTCATACTGCTTTCCGTCTAAAGCATGTACATTTGCAAGCGCCTTTTTCGCCCCGGCCGCGCTGCACTGCGGTCGACGTAGCGCTACTACGCCTCCCTTCGTTCCACTTAGCTGGGACGAAAAATCCATCTTGCATCTGTATATGTTTTAAACGTCAATCAGTATCAATCTTCGTTCCGGCCGGTTTGGCTTTATCCATTTCATCCTCCATTGCTCCGCAGTGGAGGATGTTTTTCTTTTGGCGCTGCGGCCGCCGTGTTGAAAAAAACGTCATCCTGTAATATAATACGCTTATCGCATGTGCATTCCGGCGCCGGCGGGGGCCGGTCCGGATTCTGATTGTTTACAGGAGAACCTGCCATGAAACGAAGCCGCGTCATATTGACCTTTCCGGCCCTGGTACTGGCGCTGACGCTGGCCCAGGCGGCGCTGGCGGCGAACTACTGGATCTGCCCGAAGTGTGACCGGCGGGTGTCGGAGCTCGTGGGCGATATGTGCCCGTACTGCGGGTATGAGCGGCATGTGCACGACTGGGCGCCGGCGACCTGCGTCAGCCCGGCGACCTGCCGGACCTGCGGGGAGACGGAGGGCGCGCCGGACCCGGAAAACCATGTGGGAACGATGGAGCTGCGGGGGCAGAAGGCCACCACCTGCCTGGAGGCGGGATACTCGGGCGATACCTGCTGCTCTGCCTGCGGCCAGGTGGTGGAGAAGGGCCGGAAGATCCCAGTGGCGGACCACTGGTGGGAAGCGGGGGAGGTCCTGCAGGAAGCCACCTGCGCGATGACGGGAAAACAGATCTATACCTGCGTGGTCTGCGGCCGGACGGAGGAGCGGGTGTTGCCGGTGGATCCGGCCCACCACGCGGGCGCGACCGAGCTGCGGGACAGCCGGCCGGCGACCTGCGGCGCGGCGGGCTATACCGGCGATACCTATTGCCTGGACTGCGGCCGGAAGGCCATTACCGGCCGGACCCTGCCGGCGACGGGCCGGCATGACTGGCAGGCGGCGACGTGTACCGCGCCGAAAACCTGCCGGGTCTGCGGCCTGACGGAAGGGACCCCTGCAGGGCATCCATGGGACGCCGGCAGGGTGATCCACCCGGCGACGTGCCAGGTCGAGGGCGTGATCCGGTATACCTGTGCCGCGTGCGGGGAGATCCGCACGGAGATCCTGCCGGCGGACCCGGCCGCGCACCGCTGGGATGACGGCAGCGTCCTCTATCCGGCGACCTGTACGGCGGAAGGTGTGGCGCGGTACACCTGCACGGTCTGCGGTGAGACCGGGACCAGGATCCTGCCGCTGGATCCGGAACACCATGAGGAACCCCTGGCGCTTCGGAACGAGCGCCGGCCCGCCTGTACCGAAGCGGGCTATACGGGCGATGCGTACTGCCCCGCCTGCGGGGCGCTGGTGCGGCCCGGCGAAATCGTTCCCGCCCCCGGCCATGACTGGCAGGCGGCGACCTGTACAGCGCCGAAGACGTGCAGGGTGTGCGGCGCGACAGAGGGCACGGCCGTAAGCCATGAATGGGATCCGGGGGAAATCGTTCAGCCGGCGACCTGCGGCGCAGCCGGTCGGATCCGCTATCGCTGCAGATCCTGTGGGGAAACCAGGGAAGAGACGATCCCGGCGGACCTGGACCATCATGCGGGCGGCCGGGAGGTACGCAACGCCAGGGCCGCTGCCTGTGAGGAAGCCGGCTATACAGGGGATACCTGCTGCGCCGTGTGCGGCGCAAAACTGCTGGAAGGGACCGTCCTGCCGGCGACAGGCCATGTCTGGCAGGCTGTGGTGGGGACGGCCCGGAAAACCTGCCGGGTATGCGGGAAGACGGAAGAAGTGCCGTCCACGCCTGTGGCGGTGGGCGATATCGTGACCTTCGGCCATTATGAGCAGGACAACAACACGCTCAACGGCCCGGAAGCGATTCAATGGCAGGTGCTGGAGGTGGACGAAGCGAACGGCAGAGCGCTGCTGCTCAGCACGCACGGACTGGACGCAAAGCCGTACAACGATGGCTTCAAAGAAGTCACCTGGGCGACCTGCACGCTGCGCGCCTGGCTGAACGAAGCGTTTCCGGATGCCGCCTTTTCGAAAACCGAGCAGGACGCCATTGTGACGGCGGATGTGGATAACAGCCGGAGCCAGGGATACAGCGGCTGGGATACGGACGGTGGAGCGGATACCCGGGACGGTATCTTCCTGCTGAGCTATGCGGAGGCAAAGCGGTATTTCGACATTTCCCTGGAGAACACCGCCAATATCCCCGCCCGGGTGGCGCCGACGGCATACGCGAAAGCCCGGCAGGCATGGATTTACGGCAACTATAAGACCGCGGACGGCGATGCGGCCGGGTGGTGGTGGCTGCGGTCCTCCGGCACCAGCCGCGACTATGCCGCCGGGATCAACCCGGACGGTTCCCTCTACGACCGCAGCGTCAGCCATTTGTCCGGCTACGTCCGCCCCGCCTTGTGGGTCCGCCTGGATGCCGGAAGTATCCGGCTTTTGGAGTGACCGAAAGGGGGACTGGCGTCCCCCCTTCGGGACCCCCCTCTCAGATTTGCCTGTCGGGACTACGTCCCTCCCGGGCGGCAAAT
>CACXEB010000268.1 GCA_902766515.1 uncultured Eubacteriales bacterium | reverse complement strand
GTGCTTGTGAGATTAGATGAAATTGATTCTGGTTTATTCTGGTTTACCTATCGGCACAGTTTCAAATCCTGCCACCTCGATTTTTATTTCCCTGTGAAAGCAGGGAATTTCGTCGTTTTTGGAACGTTTATGCTCCAATTATGCCCCAATTTGGCTTATATCAAAAATCAAGCCTCTGCAGATCTGTCCTGGAATTATGGAAAGGTTACTGCAGAGGCTTTGTATTTGCGCAAGTCCCCAAGCCGGAAAGCGGTGGGATGGAACAATGCTATGCTTGACTGATTCTGACTCAAAGGACGCCGACCGGATCAAGCATCAGCGTCCGGATGCCGAAGGCGGGGAGGGTGAAGGTGCAGGTGTCGGATTCGGCGAGGGGGGTGGCGTGGCGCTCGTCGAAGCTGCAGGCGCGGATGGAGCGGGGGCGGGGGAGATGCAGGGTGACCTGGGCGGCGGAGCCCCGGTACTCCCACAGGCGCACGACGGTGCCGGCACCTTCCTCGGCGGGCTTGACGGTTTCGATGAGGGCGTTCTCCGCCCAGATGCCGGCGGTGTCCTTGCCTTTTCCGGACAGCAGCAGGGGTGGGATGTTGTACGCATAGCCGTCCATGGTGACGCCGCTCAGGGCAAAGGGCGTATCGTACAGGCACAGGGCGAACGAAAAGCGCTGGTCGCCCCGGTCGCACGCGCTGTCCGGGGCGCTGGGGGCGCGGAGCAGCGTCAGGGCCAGGTCGCCACGGTCACAGCTGACGCCCCAGACGGCCCGGTTCAGCAGCGCGATGCCGCGGGCCGCTTCAAAAAGGGCGCTATAATGGTGGTTGCACACCTCGAAACGGTCCCGGGCAAAGGGGGTGCCGCGGTGCGCCGGCCGCTGCACATGACAGAACTGCATCTCATGAATGGCGTTCTCACAGTTCAGGGCGCTTTCAAAGTGCGCTTTCAGCAGCCTGTGGCGCTCGCGCCAGTCAATGCGCAGGTCAAACCCGATCCGCGGCTCCCCGGCGAGGACGGTGATGGTCTCCTCGCAGGGGCTCTGCCCGATGAGGAAGCGGACGCGCACGGTCAGCGCGGGTCCGTCCGCGCCTTCCAGGGCCAGGGACAGGACGCGGACGGCGTCCACGCGGTCCTCCCGGTAATCTGGCGACAGCTCCCAGGCGTCGTATACGGGCTCCACATCTTTATACAGGCGCAGGTCGTTCATCCGCATGCCGGGCTGCTGCACCGGCAGGCCGGTACGCAGGTCGGTCAGGCTTCCGATCGTGCCGTCGGCCCGCAGCATGAAGGAAAGCGACCCGTTGTCGATCTGCCATCCTTCGGGGCACGGTTCGGCCTTCACCGCGCCCGGATCCGGCAACAGGTCGCAGGCCCGCACCGCTATGGCCCCGGAGGGGGGCAGGTCGGCGTATCCCCGGGCGCCGTCGGGCAGGGTGAGCCATTCCCGCCGGGCGAAGGGCAGGGTGTTGACGACGGTGGTATAGTCCTCCGTCCCGGGATCGACGGCGTAAACGGCCCGCGCCCAGGCTTCAATGGCTCCGTTGACCGTCCGGAGGGCGTCCGCCAGCGCCCGCTCCGCCTCCGCGTGCACATCCCGGACGCCCACACCGGCGCATATATCGTGGAATTGATGCAGCAGCAGGGTTTTCCATGCCTGGCGCAGGAGGGGCCGGCCGGCGGCGCGGGCGTCTTCGCCGCACTGGGACAGCAGGAATTCGGCGTCGTGCAGCGCCTGCTCCAGGGCGCGGAGGGCGGTCTTCGTCTTCCGCTGGGAGGTATAGGTGCCCCGGTGCCAGCAGAGATACAGCTCGCCCCGCCACAGGTTTCTGCGGGCGTTTTCCGCCGCGCAAACAAAGTGCTCCTCCAGGGTGCTCCACTGCGTGCGGGGGAGGCCTTCCAGGTCCGCTTCCCGCCGCAGGTATTCCAGCTGATCCCGCGTCGCGCCGCCGCCGCCGTCGCCAAACCCGAACGGGTAGAGCAGGGCGTCAATATGCCGCTGCTGGCTCCGGTCTTTCTCCCAGCGGGCGTGCAGGCTGTCCGGATCGGTGCGGGCATTGTTCTTGAAAAAGCTCAGCGCCTGCACGCGGGAGCCGTCCGCTCCCTCCCAGATGAAGTCCTGGTAGGGGAAGCGCTCGCACTCCGGATCGGCCCTGAGCAGCTTCTGGGTCGCGAAATATGGGATGTCGAACGCGTTGAGCAGCTGGGGCAGGCAGGGGGAAAAGCCGAAGGTATCGGGCTGCCAGGCCACGCGGCTGTTGACGCCCAGCTTCTCCCGGAACCACCGCTTGCCCCACAGCAGCTGGCGGACGAGGCTTTCCCCGGAGGGAATGTTGGTGTCGCATTCCACATAGAACGCGCCGTCCGCGACGACCTGGCCGGTTTTTACGCGCTCCAGGACGCGCGCGTATACCGCCGGACTGCTTTCCTCCAGCATCTCCAGCAGCGCGGGTTCGCAGGCAAGGAACCGGTATTCGGGGTATTCGTCCATCAGGGCCAGCTGGTTGGCATAGGTCCGGACGGATTTATGATACGCCTCCTCCATCGGCCACATCCACGCGAGATCG
>CACXEB010000267.1 GCA_902766515.1 uncultured Eubacteriales bacterium | reverse complement strand
CTGATTGGATCCTTCGCTCGCTTCGCGGCTCAGGATGACAGGTGTTTATAGGATTCAAAAATTCCTGTAGTATCAGATGTTTGGTGAAAACAGCCGCTATCGGCGCACAGCAGCGAAAGCACACATCATGATCCTTAAGCCAACAAATTCTGGTCTCAGTTCGATATTGTAGCCCGTCATGCTGCCGCACGACGTGCTCTGTATCTCACTGGGACTTCTCCTGCCTTCATCGTCCACAGGACGCGGCAGGATACGTCCCCACAGGCGGCAGGATACGTCCCATCCTGAGCATCCGCGGAGCGGATCGAGAAGGATCCGTTCTGTGGCGTCACAAATCACCCGGTCAGCGCCGGAGCCATCATACTTTTACCCGAAAAAACCCGGAGGACCGCAGCGGAGGGGAAAATCAACTCCCCCTGCCGCCGTCCTCCGGGTTCATGCGTCAGTGCCTTCTCCGGGGCCAACCCCCAGGCGTTACCTGAACTTCACCGCCGTGCCATAGGCCATGACCTCCGCGGCGCTCTGCATGATCGACGCGGAGCTGTAACGGACGCAGACGATGGCGTCCGCGCCCAGGGACTGCGCCTCTTCCACCATCCGCTTGGTGGCGAGCGCCCGGGCGTTGTTCATCATTTCGTTGTACTTCGTCAGTTCGCCGCCGACGAGCGTTTTTAGGCCTGCGCCGATATCACGGAACGCGTTGACAGTCTGGATGGTACTGCCTTTCACCAGGCCCAGGGGTTCCAGGTCCTTTCCCGGAATCGTGTCAGTAGTTACCAAGATCATCTTCTTCACCACTCCTTATTTCTTTGATGCGCGAACGCAGGGTAAAGATCATGCCGATCCCCAGCGCGGCCAGGGGGATGGCAAGCGGTATCAGGTATATATTGGAGAACAGGATGAGCGCGACGATGTAGGCGGCGAGATACACCAGGAATATCACGGTAATCGCCACCGGCGCGATCATCTTCTTTCTTGAATCGTTCAACAGGCGCACCTCCTTTGTGTCAGGGCGATTGGTAGTCCGCGCTTCTCATGAAGGCGGTGTCATAGGACAGCAGGCCCTTGGGGGCGCTGCCCTTGACGGTCAGCAGGACACGGCTGCACCAGGGCAGGTCGGTCAGGGTATTGACCAGGGCGTAGACGGCGTTCTGTTCGTCGCGGAGGTCATGCGCGCTGCTGATCCAGAAGGGCTCGGAGAAGTCCAAGGTCAGCAGGTCCTGGCCGGAGGAGATGCCGGTCAGGGTCTCTTCCAGCGCCTCGGGGGTTTCGTAGATCGCCCGCAGGCCGGAGGTCTCGTCGTAATAGGTCGGGCCGACGAACAGCTGGCCCAGCAGGCGCATCGGGTCGGTCGCCCACACGGCGG
This sequence comes from uncultured Eubacteriales bacterium, assembly GCA_902766515.1. Next base: position 7,541 of record CACXEB010000267.1, on the reverse strand, counting down.
GAATGTAGCGGGATGTCTGCGTCAGCCGGCGCTGGTCGTCCATGAAATAGAGGCGCACGTCGGTCAGGAGGAAGTGCGCGAAATCCTGCCAGAGCATGTATCCGCGCTCGAAGGAGATGGCCTCGTTCGCGCCGTCGTACAGGCCGACGGGGACGATCCCCAGGATCGGCTCGCCGCCGATTTCACAGCGGATGCCGTCCACCCACGGCAGGTAGCACTGGATCGAGAAGGTGATGGACGCCATCATCACGGAGCGGAGGATGCCGCGCCCGGACAGCTCTTCGGTCAGGGTCGCGTCAAAGCGGAGCACCAGCAGGCGCGTGCCGTCGTCGCCGACCGTGACGGCCGGCGGCTCGGTCAGGAAAGCGGTCAGGTCAGGCACCTGGGGGATATCGAACAGGTCGGTTTCGGACAGGGCGCGGAGGATGGTCAGCACGTTTTCCTCCGGCGCATCCGCCGCAAAGGTCAGCGCCCGGGTGTCGCACACGATGCCGTGGCCGGCGGAGGTAGGGAAGAAGAGGGCGGCCGTGCCCCGGTACTGGGCGGGGGCGTTGTCGTCCGGCCGGCGCAGGAAGAGCTGTGACAGGGCGGTCAGGGAATCGCTGTAGGCGTTCGGAATGAAGACGCCGGCGGGGATGCTCCCGGCTTCGTCCATGGCCAGCGCGTGGCCGTCGGACAGGATCAGGCAGGCCCGGATCGCGCCGGGACCGCATACCGTGCCTGTGATCGCCTGGCACAGGGTGAAGCGGCTGAGGGGATCCAGCGCCGCCGCCTCGCCGGTCAGGTGGATGACGGCGACGTCGCGGGAGCGCACGCAGCCGGGCGGCATCAGCCCGATGTCCCGCATCGCCTCATACTGTCCGTCCGCGTTGGCAGCGATTTCTTCCAGCAGAAGGTCGAGCAGCGTCTGCTCCAGGGTGCCGCTGGCGGGCACCTCAATGGCGGTCAGCGGTTTCTCCACCAGGGCCGCGCTGTCAAAGTCCGGCACATACAATACGGCGTCGGCGGTGTAGACGCTGGGCACGCTCTCTGCCCGCGCGCCCGCCAGCAGCCAGACGCACAGGCAGCACAGGGCCAGCGCCCTGCGCGCGAAATCATTCTTCCTCATTCCTTCTCCTCGTGGCGTCGTAGATGGTCAGGGTGCCGTACCGGCTCTCGTACAGGACCGGGAACAGGCAGTCCAGGGCTTCGTCGTTGACGATCAGGTCAGACCGTTCCCAGCCGGATACCAGGATGTAATCGACGCCGTATTTATCCAGGATGTCCCCGTAGTTTTCCGGGTCCTGATAATACAGCCAGATGTCGTTGCTGCGCTCGCGCACGTCCAGCCCGTGGTAGACCAGCCAGAGGTCCGGCCCGCAGACGATGGTGCGGCCGGCCAGGGAGGCGACGGGGTTCAGGTGCTGCCGCCCGGTCATGAACACGGCATGCGCGGGCAGGTTCTCTTCGATGTATCGGGCCGTCTCGACGTCCTCTGCGCTGTACAGCTGCCAGTCGGTCACGCATTCGTGGGCGACGGACAGGGACCCGGACAGGAAGCAGACGACGCAGCACAGCACGGCCAGCACCGGCCGGGCGCGCACGCCCTTGAGCTTGTGCCAGAGGCCGGTCAGGCAGTCGCCGACGATGGGCGCGCACAGCATGTACCACACGTAGAACAGCTTGTTGTTGTCATAGTCGTTGGGCTGGAACCGGATGAATTCCGCGATCACGTAGATCACAAACGCGCCGCTGAACAGGCACCGCCAGCGCCGGTCCTTCTGGAACAGCGCCAGCAGGATGACCAGGTACGGCAGGCCGACGTTCTTCAGGTAGAACCACAGGTAGGCATCCTTCAGGCCGCCTTCGTAATGGTTGACCCAGTTGAACTGGAAGGCGAGGAAGGAGGACGAGCCGTCCGTGGGCTGGAGCGCCTGCGAAAAGGTCCAGAGGACCAGCTGGGGGACGGCCAGCACGGCCGCGATGCCCGCGTAGACGCCCCAGGCGGTCAGCAGGCGCCAGGCCCGGGCGCTGAACACGGGGACCAGGCTGTACAGCAGCATCCCGAAGGAGCAGAAAGCCAGCGCGGTGAAGGAATGGGTGTGCACCATCGGCAGCGCCCCCGCCATGACGCCCAGCAGGACGACCGGACGGAGGTTCAGCCGGGAAGGCTGGCCGTCGGCCAGGGCTTTTCCTTCCGTCAGGACCGTATCCGAAAGCAGCCACAGGCAGGGCATCAGCATGGACCAGCCGCCCATGGTCGTGCGCTGGGGGATCAGCATGTCGGCGATCACGTTGCTCCAGCGGAGGTTGTAGGTATCAAACTCCGCGTGGTTGGTGGGTGTCTGGTACCAACCGTCCATGATCGTCCGCAGCCGGCCCAGGAGGCCGGTGTTCGACTGCAGGGCGTTGTGCAGCTGATCGGAGCCGTCGTACCAGGACAGCGGCACGTACAGCATGTCGAGGGAGTACATAAAGCCGAGCCCGCCGTTCAGGAAGAACAGCAGGACCGCCAGCACCGTGCCCGCCCGCGTCCGGCAGAGCCGCTGGCACAGCAGCGTGTAGCCCGCGAAGACCAGCGCGAGCATCGGGACGGAGGAAAGCAGCAGCGCCGCGCGCAGCGAGCAGCCCCCCAGCATGAAGGACGTTGTGAAGCTGTCCGTCAGGAAGGGATAGGACAGCCGCTGGCCCGGCATGATCGCGTAATCGGCGGGAAAGGCCGCGTCGCGCAGGCTGGTGATGATGCTCAGGTGCAGGCTCAGGTCGCCGTAGGTGGCCTGTCCCGTGTGCAGGCTGCCGTCCGGAGCGGGATTCAGGTCATGCGTCCAGACGAGCCAGCAGGACAGGAGGGTCAGCGGCAGCGCCATGGCCAGCAGCAGGCGGACGCTCCGCCGGTCATCGTCGTTCCAGGCCCGCAGCGGCTGCCGGTCGCGCCACAGCCAGCACAGGGCGGTCAGCAGGCCCAGCGGGACCAGGCTGACCCAGTGCGCGGCGGTGGAAAACCGGAGCCCGAACGCGCAGAGCGCGGGCAGCCACATCATCAGCATCACGCCGAGGGCCGTCCCCAGCCAGCAGCGGATGACCGTCCGCTGCCGGGGCAGCAGCCAGCGGGTGATCAGGTTGCCGGACGCCAGGTACAGCGCCAGCCAGAGAATGGATATCAATGTGTCCTCCTGTAAAGACGCCCGCCGTCAAAGACAGCGGGCAGGAATGATCATGGATCCGTCAGACGCCGAGCACGGTGGTGGCGATGCTGAAGTATACGATCAGCGAGGTCATGTCCACGATGGTGGTGATCAGCGGGCTGGCCATCAGCGCAGGGTCGAAGCCCAGGCGTTTGGCGGTCAGCGGCAGCACGCAGCCCAGCGACTTGGACATGAGCACCGTACAGACCAGGGAGATGGAGACGATGAAGCATACCGCCAGGGACCCCTGGTTGACCAGGTACACCCGGGCAAAGGTGAAGATGAACAGCACCAGGCCGATGATCAGGCCGACGCGTATCTCCTTCCAGAGGGCCCTGCCGATGTCTTTGAACTCGATCTGGCCCAGCGCGATACCGCGGATCATCAGGGTGGAGGCCTGCGCGCCGCAGTTGCCGCCCGTGTCCATCAGCATCGGGATGCAGGCCGTCAGCACGATGCCCATGCCGCCGGCGCTTTCCAGCAGGTTTTCGTAGTTGGTGATGATCATGCCGGTAAAGATCGCCACCGTCGCCAGCAGCAGCAGCCAGGGCAGGCGGTTCTTGGCCAGCTGCCAGGGGGACATCTTCATGTACTCGTCCTCCGCAGGCGTCAGAGCGGCCATCTTTTCGAAGTCTTCGGTGTTCTCTTCTTCGATGACGTCCATGACGTCGTCTGCGGTGATGATGCCGACCAGGCGGTTTTCATTGTCGACGACCGGGATGGTCATCAGGTCGTACTCGCGGACCGTTTCGGCGACTTTCTCCTGGTCGTCCAGGGTCCTGACGCAGATGATGTTGGTGTTCATCAGCGAGTCGATCAGGATGTCGTCCTGCGCCAGGATCAGGGACCTCAGCGCGATCGTGCCGATCAGGTGCCGCGCCTGATCGATGATGTACAGGGTGTAGATGGTCTCCTTGTCCAGGCCGGTGCTCCGGATGGCGGCCATGGCTTCCCGTACGGTCATCCCGCGCTTGAGCTCCATGTACTCAATGGTCATCAGGGAGCCGGCGGAATTCTCCGGATACCGCAGGAACTGGTTGATCAGGTTGCGCTTGCTTTCGCTGGTGTTCTGCAGCACGCGCTTGACGACGTTCGCCGGCAGCTCCTCCAGGAAGTCCACCGTGTCGTCCAGGAACATATCCTCAATCAGGGAACGGATTTCATTGTCCCCGATTGATTCGATCAGGGTCTGTTTCTGTTCGCCGGACATATAGGCAAATACGTCCGCCGAGATATCCTTGGGCAGGATCCGGAAGGTCAGCAGCAGCTTTTCCTTGTCCAGGGATTCCATAAAACGCGCGATATCCACTTCATTCAGCATCATCAGCGCGCCGCGCAGCTCGCTGTGCTTGCCGCTGTTGAGCAGGCCGATCAGGCGCTGCTCGACAATTTCCCAATCCATCGGCAACTCTCCTTTCTGCTGTAAATCGATGATACATCGGACAGAAGGCAGAGAGTTCGGACGCGGGCGTTATAAATCCGGCCTCATCGAGGACAGATCAGCATGTCCTATCGGAGGCCTGACCTGATAACGGTACGTCGTCGCCCGTCTGCATGGTATTGATGTCCACTTGTCGGCCTCCTTTCATTCAAAGCTGTGTCAAGTATATCGCCGAAACGGACGGGTGTCAAGCGAAAACTACTTGCAACCCTCCCCGATATGGCATATAATAGGTATATTCATCAGCCTCAGGGCAAGGAGGGAAATCGGATGGAACGTTTCGCGTGGAAGGGCCGCATCAAGCCGGGCATGCAGGCGGAATACAAGCGCCGGCATGACGAGATCTGGCCGGAGATGCTGGAGCTGCTGAAGGCTGCCGGCATCCGCAACTATTCGATCTGGAGCGACGGGTCCGACGTGTTCGGCTACTACGAGTGCGAGCAGGGCGTGGCTTTCGCCGAGAAGACCCAGGCGGGCAGCCCGGTGGTCGACCGCTGGAACGACTATATGCAGGACGTGCTGGAGCTGGTCATGGACCCCGAAACCGGCGCGCAGCCCAAGCTCCGGCAGATGTTCCTGATGGAGTGACGCGGCTATTGACATCCGCGGGCCGCTGTGATACATTCTGAGGGACGAAGCGCCCGGACGCAGCAGTGCGGCGCGGGTTCTGATTCTACGGCAAGGACAGGACAGTAAACGGAAATGAAGCTCATCAATACCGGCGAGATGACGGAACGCCTCCCGGCCAGCGCGGTCTGTCTCGGTTATTTTGACGGCGTGCACAGGGGCCATCTGGCGCTGATCGCGGCCGCGAGGGAGATGGCGCGGCGGGAGGGCCTGCTGGTCTGCGTGCATGCGCTGGACCGCTCGCCTGCGCAGGTGCTGCACCCGGAGCGCCGGGTGGCCCAGCTGACCACGATGGCGGACAAGGTTCGCCTGTTTGATGAAGCCCAAGTGGATGTCCTGGCGGTCACGACGTTTGACGACCGCGTGCGCCATCTGCCGGGAAAGTTTTTTTTCGATGAGATCCTGCGGGGCAGGCTCAACGCGAAAGCGATCGTGGTGGGGGACGACCACCGCTTCGGCTATCGCGGCGACACGGGCAGCGAGGAACTCCGGCGCATGTGCGATCAGGCGGGGGTGGCGCTGACGGTGGTGCCGCGCGTCAGGCTGGCGGACGGCTCGGTGATCTCCAGCAGCGCGATCCGCGCGGCCATCTCGCAGGGTGATCTCCAGCGGGCACAGGAAATGCTCGGTCGCGCGCCGGACGCGGACATGCTCAGGCGCTGCACGGGCGGACAAAGAGAGGCAGGACAGACGGTATGAAAAGAAAGTATGCGGCATGGGCAGTATTGCTGGCGATTACCCTGATCGCCGGCCTGGCGCTGGCGCTGACCAACGGCGTCACCAAGAACCCCATTGCCGAACAGGAGCGAAAAAAAAAAAAAAAGACCCGCCAGGACCTGCTGCAGGGAGCGGTGGCATTCGACCTGCTGACCGAAAAGGGCGAGCAGGAGGTCTACCGGGGCACGGACGCGGCCGGCGAGACCATCGGCTACGTGTCCGTGGGCACGGCCAAGGGCTTCGGCGGGGATATCGAAGTGACCGTCGGCCTGGCGCCGGACGCCACGCTCACCGGCGTGCGCGTGGGCGGCGCCAATTTCAGCGAGACGGCCGGCCTGGGCGCGAAGTCGAAGAATGAGCCCTTCTATGGCCAGTTCGCGGGCAAAGCCTATCCCGTGAGCCTGAAAAAGGACGGCGGGGAGATCGACGCCATCACGGCGGCGACCGTGACTTCGAACGCGGTGGTGAAGGGCGTCAACGATACCGCCAAGTACATTGCCGAAAAGGCTGACATCAAGCTGCCCGAGCCGGTGGTGACGATCGAGGAACTGGGGGACAACCGCTACGGCATGACCTGCCAGGGCCTGAACGGGCCCTTCCCGATCGTGGTCACGCTGGATGACAGCGGCGCGGTGACCGGGGTGGAGGTGCAGGATACCGCCACCGCGGCGGATACGAATTACCTGGCGAAGGTCCAGGGTAACGCGGCCTATCTGGATCAGTTTAAGGGAAAGACCGCGGTCAACGCCCGTGAGCTGGACACGGTGTCCGGCGCGACGGTTTCCTCCGGGTCCGTCAACGAAGCGGTCAGCCTGATCCTGCTCTACGTCAATGATCCCGCAGCGTACGCCGCGCTGACGGCGGCCGCCGCGGACGTGCCCGATGTGTCCATCCCGGAGGGCGCGGTCACCTATACCGCTGAGGGCAAGGGCCTGACAGGCACCTTCCCGGTGACGATCTCCGTGGATGAGAACGGCGCGGTGAACGGCATCGAGATCGGCGAAGCGAGCAGTGAACAGGATGTGAACTTCCTGGGCCGGGTGAAGGACAACGCGGCCTTCCTGGCGCAGTTCATCGGGACGAAGGGCGACGTCGATCCGGACGCGATCGACACGGTCACCGGCGCGACCATCAGCAGCAAGGGCACGGCGAACGCGGTGAACGCGGCCTGGAAGATCAGCCAGGGCATCACCGAAGAAGCGCCCGCTGCGGAGACGCCGGGCGTGGCGATCCCCGAAGGCGCGGCGAAGTACACGGCTGAGGGCAAGGGCCTGACGGGCACCTTCCCGGTAGCGATCTCCGTGGATGAGAACGGCGCTGTGAACGGTATCGAAATCGGCGAAGCGAGCAGCGAGAATGACGTGAACTTCCTGAACATGGTGAAGAACAACGCGGCCTTCCTGGCCCAGTTCATCGGCACGAAGGGCGATGTCGATCCGGAGAAGATCGACGTGGTCACCGGCGCGACGGTGAGCAGCAAGGGCGTGGCTGCGGCAGTCAACGAAGCGTGGGCAGCGAGCCAGGCGGCTGCGGAAGCGCCGGCCGCCGAGGAAGCGCCCGCGGCAGAAACTGAAGAACCGAAGACCTATACG
>CACXEB010000266.1 GCA_902766515.1 uncultured Eubacteriales bacterium | reverse complement strand
GCTGCGCTATAAATGGAGCGGGTGATGGGAATCGAACCCACGTAGCCAGCTTGGGAAGCTGGAGCTCTGCCATTGAGCTACACCCGCACACAGGTATATTGTAGACATTTTCCCGCTCTTTGTCAAGAGATTTTTCGGAGTTCTGCGCCAGTTGACTGTTTGCCCCTGCCGCCTGACGGTCCTGGCGGCCGCTGCCGGCCAAAAAGACGGGAACCGCCGGGCGAACCGGCGGCTCCTGTGGATTTCAGCCGTGGGGATTACTTCTTGATCGGCGCGTTGTTGTAGGCGTAGTTGATGGCCTGCTGGTGCGCGTCGTCGACGGTCTGCGTCTTGTGGACCTTGCTGCCCACGAAGTGGACGCAGAACTGTCCGGTGTAGTCGTTGTCCGGCAGGGTATCCCCTTCGGGATTGTGGGGGACGCCGTACATGGAGCCTGCCAGGCTGCGGCCGGAGATGGTCACCCAGAGCGGCCGGCGCTGGTAGAGGTTCTTTTCGGCGATCTCCTGCGATTCATTGACGCCGTAGATCTGGCACATGATCGCGGTATCGGCGGAGGTCAGCGGCTCGACGTCCGCGTGCAGGCCGCCCGCGTAGCGCTTGGCGGCAAAGGAGAGGCCGGTGTACACGTCCGTGATGACGGCAACGGTGCCGCGTGCCCAGATCTTGTTGGCGTCCGCCCAAGTGACCTTCTCCACGGGGTACAGGGTGGTGTCATAGGCGACCGTCCTGAACAGCGCGGCCTGTGTCAGCTGGCCGGCGACGCCGTCCACGGTCAGGCCCTGGTCCGCCTGGAAGGTCCGCACAGCCTTGCGCGTCGCGTCGGTATAGGTGCCCGTCACGCTGGCGGCATCCAGGTAGCCCTGCTCGAACAGCACCTGCTGCAGCCGGGTCACCGCGGAACCGGTCGAGCCGTACCGCAGGCTTTCATAGGCGACATAGGGGCCGAGCGGTTCGTCGCCGCCGCCGGGAGGCGGGGTGGGCGTTGCCGTGGGGACGGGAGTCGGGGTCGTCTGAGGACCGAACTCCTCCTGCCATTCCGCGTTGGTCATCACATGGATGAGGTCGCCGCGGATCCAGCCGACGCGATTGTTGTAGCGGATGTGGTACCAGATATAGTTTTCACCGTTCTTGTCCGCCAGGATGTCGCCCAGCACGGTCACGTACGTGTGCGCCGTGTAGATCTTGGTCAGGCTGGTGGACTTCATGGTGTTTTCCTTGCGGACGAAGATGTTGTTCTTCACCGTATAGGCGACGTCCGTCAGGTCAGCGGAGCCGGGACGCGGGGTCGCGGTCGGCACCGGCGTGGGGACGGGGGTTACCACGGGGGGAAGCGTGGGTGTCGGGGTACCGAAGGTCTCCTGCCATTCGGCCTGGGTCATCACATGGATCAGGTCGCCGCGGATCCAGCCCTTCAGATCCTGGTACTCGATATGATACCAGGTGTAGTTTTCGCCGTTCTTGTCAGCCAGCACCTCGCCGGTCCAGACCATGTAGCTGCCGCCCTGACGGATCTTGGTCAGGCTGCTGGACTTCATGGTGTTTTCTTTGCGGACGTAGATGTTGTTCTTGACCGTATAGGCGATCTCGCTGAGCCCGGAGGGGATGATTGCCGGCGTGACGGTCGGGGCGGGCGTCGGGGTGGTTTTGCCGGCGCCGCCCGCTTCTTCCTGCGTCAGGACGCGGACGAACTTGCCCATCACGAAAGCGTTGGTGCCGTTATAGACCACCTTGTACCACAGTTCGCCGTTGACGGTGGTGGTGCCGGTGAAATTCATGCGCTGCTTCATGGTCAGCTTGCCGAGGGATTTGGAGGACGTGGTCGCGGCGGCGCGGACGTTCAGCGCGCGCGAAAGGCTTTCAAACACCGTGGACATCGCGGGTCCGGGCGTGGCGGTCGGCGCAGGCGCGGGTTCGCCGCCGGAAATCGCGGCATTGTATTCCGCCTGGGTCATCAGCCGGCAGGTGTCGCCGCGGATGTAGGCGTTGATCTTGCCGACGGTCACGGGATACCAGGTATAGCCGTCCGTGGTCCAGGGGCTTGCCCAGAGGGGCAGGATCTCGTCGTGCGTCACATGGTCGATGACCCCGGCGTTCGTCCGGGCGTTTTTGCGGATGTTGACGCGCTTCTGGCTGGTGACGATGACATAGGGCGCGGGATCCGTGCCGTAGTTGGAGAAGTTCAGCAGCGCGGTCTCCACATAACCGGTCTGGCCGGCGTAGATGGTCTTGCTCCAGATGGAGCCGGCTTCAATGATATAGAGCAGGCCCTGGTTGGGGATCGATTTCACGTGGTCCGAGGTCGCGGAGGCCGATTTGAGCAGGGGCAGGGTGCCGCTGCCGACGTTGACCTTCGCCATGAAGTTGCTACGGATGACCGCGTTGGCAGAGCCGTAGGCGGCGTCAGGCTCGTCCGGCGTCACCGCGACAGGCAGCAGGTATTCCGAAAGGACGTAGCCGGCGGTCAGGTCCACAATGACCAGAGACCAGTCGCCGCTGGTTTCGGTGACGGTCACCTCGGTGCCGTTGGGCAGGTAGCGCAGGACCGTCGCGGTCCGGTACGGCAGCTCGCGCATGCTGACGGTTTCGCCGTTTTCGGTGTACACGACCGCGGTGCTGCCCCGCGCCTGCACGGAAGCGGCGTTCGCGATGGGTTCCTCTTCCTGTTCCGGTTCATAGGGGACGCCGTTCAGGTAGGCGTTCAGCTCGTCAGCCGATGGGGCGCGGACGAAGGAGGTGGATACATAGCCGTACAGCTCGCCGTATCCGACGTAGTACCAGCCGCTGACATAGCCGTTGACCGCCAGCATGGCGCCGGTGGGCAGGACGGCCAGGCTGTCCGCGCCGGCTTCGGGCGCGGTGCGCAGGTTGACGCCGCTGGTGGTCGTCATCATCCAGCCGCCGGCGCTGACCAGCACGGGCGCCGGTTCGGGTTCGACGTCGGCTTCCTCATTGTCAGCGTTCAGCGGCTGTCCGGCGATCGTCCCCTGCGTCGGGTTGTACAGCCAGGCGGCCGTTTCGTCCATGGTCAAAGGCCGGAAGAAATCGCCCTGGATATAGCCGACGTAGGTGCTGTTCAGCGCGCTGGGCAGGTTGCCCTGGACATGGTACCAAAGGGTCCCCGAAGCGGTCGTGGTCCCCAGGATCGTCATGACCCACCCTTTCGGCAGGTATTCCCAGTAGGATGCGGTTTTGCTGGCGTTTTGCCTGAGGCGGACCTGGTCGGCGGTCACGCAGCCGTAGATCGTCGTATCCTCGGCGCCGGCAACGGGCAGGGATGTGAGCAGGAGCATCACGACGAGCAGCAGCGCCTGAAGCCGCCTTTCCACCGGGTGATGGGACGTACGCATGAGCAGCACCTCGATTATCCATAAACTATACTGTTAAAGCCTGTTTGAAATCAACAGACTTTAACAAAGTAATTATATGACGAAGCTGTAATAAAGTCAATGGAATTATTTCAAAAATGTTACAAACGGAGCCGTAAAGCGGGTTTATGGACAGTCAGCGCTTGTCCTTGTCGATGAATTCGAGCGCAATGATGGAGATGATGGCGAAGAACAGCGTAAAGAGTCCCAGGATGAGCCAGTTGTTGACGATGTTTTTCACGGAGAGGTCGTATTCCGCCTTGTAGGCGGCCTGCGCGGTCTTCTCCTCGACGATGCGCTTGACTTCCTCTTCGCCGAACAGGTCAAACAGGTCGCCGATGGTGGTTTCGACGGTGATTGTCCTGTCGCGGTATTTCTTCAGGGCGGTGTTGTCGGTCAGGAAGTCCGCGATACTGCCCAGGGTCACCGGCTCGTTCAGCTTTTCGCCGCTGGATGCCGCCACCAGCTCGTCCGCATGCAGCGCTTCCAGCACCTGGCCGACGGTGATGGTGGTGCCGATCTTGTGATCCAGCAGCTCCTGGGCTTGCTCATTCTGCATCAGGTCGGTCAGGATAACGCCCAGCGTGATGGCGGGGGAGCCGTCGCTAGCGGGGATGATCTCCTTGTCCCGGAGTTGCTGGAAAGCGGCGTTTTCCAGCACGGTGGTGATCATCTGGCGGGCCGTCGTGGGCGTGGTGATCTCCCTGGCCCTGAGCTGGAGCGCTTCATCGGCGCTGCTCAGGATCTCCGCGACCTCGCCGACCGTATAGGATTTGATGATTTCCATATCGCGGCGCTTTTCGACCGCGTCGCTGTCGAACAGGTCGATGACCTGGCCCACGGTGACGGTACCGCCGATTTTGGTATTCTTCATGCCTTCCAGCGTGTTCCAGCCGGTGACCATGGGCAGGTCGTTATAGCCGGACTGCGCGGTCAGCACGTGGATGCCATAGCTGGAAATTGTGTAATTGGACAGCGCCTGGCTCCAGGCCGGCAGGGGGATGATGCCGCCGGAGAACACCAGCTGGAAGATCAGCACGAACGGCATCAGGGTCATGGCGCCGGTGGTGGTGTGCGATATACTGGAGAGGAAGAGGCTCATCATGTCCGACGCGTAGGTGATCAGCAGCATGGAGATGCCGATGTCCAGGATCATCCAGTCGGTCATGAAGCCCTTATCGGGGAACTGGATGCCGGCCATCTGCATGACGTACAGGCTGATGCCGGTCTGCAGCGCACAGAGGAAGAACTGGTAGATCATGTGCGCAAATATATAGGAAGTAATATGCAGTCCGGACCGGTGCTCGCGCTTGATGATGGCGCGCTCGCGGCACACCGACTGGATGGAATTGAAGCAGCCGTTCCAGATGCAGACGCAGGTCAGGGAGAAACTGCTGATCAGCGCCCCTTCCATATTAATGAAGAAACGCTTGCGGATCACCATCGATACCAGCGCGGCGATGATCGCCGCCATCGGCAGCACTTTCCAGTCGTTTTCATTGATGAAGAAGCGCAGCTGCTTGCCCAGGTAGATCCCGATCTGACTGCTGCGTCCCCTGTGCCGGATCCTCCGGACACGAGGGGTAGCGTTCATATTCTGCTCAGCCATGCTGCACCTCCGCGTATTTCACGATGAATTCGTCCGCGCGGCCTTCGCCGCCCTCTTCGGTCCGGTTGATGGATTTGACGATCTCCTCCATATGCTCCTTGCCGAAGAAGCTCCGGGCCTCCTCAATGGAGCCGAAGAAGGCGAGGCGGCCGGTGCGGTTGCTGTCCTTGGCAAGGACGATCACGTCGTCAAACAGGTCGATGACGCGGTCCGGCGTATGCGTGATGACGATGATGATCTTGCCCTGGTCGGCAATGAGGCGGAGCTGTTGGAACAGCTCGCGGGCCATGACGCCGTCCAGGCCGCTGTCCGGCTCATCCAGGATGAACAGCGAGGGATTGGAGATGAACTCCATCGCGATCGAAAGGCGCTTGCGCTGGCCGCCGGAGAGCTTCGAAACCAGGTTGTTCTTCACCGGCGTGAGGCCGAAAATATCCATGACCTCATTGACCCGGGCCTCACGCTCGGCTTTGGTGAAGGTCTTGGGCAGCCGCATCGCGGCCGCATCCATCAGGGTACGGAAGACGCCGTCCGATCCGCGCATCAGGTCCTGCTGGGGGACAAAACCGATGTCGTACTGCATCTGCTTGTAGTTCTTGTACATGTTCCGGCCGTTCAGGACGACTTCGGCCTTCGCCTTTTCGTAGCCGTTCACGGCGTTTAGGTAGGTCGTCTTGCCCGCGCCGCTGCCGCCCAGCAGCAGCACCATGTGCCCGGGCTGGATGTACATATGGATATCGCGCAGGAGGTATTTCTTTTTAAAGAACTCCGTGGCGGTCCGTTCCTCCAGGTTGACGGTCAGGCCCTGGTCCAGCACGGCGGCCTTCGAACCGGAAAAGAAGCTGGCCGCGTCGTTCTTCATCTCGGAGACCTGCCACAGCGCACGGTACTTGGGATGGAAGCCCCAAAGCAGCGGCGGGATGAAGGAAAACAGATTGACAGCCCAGAGGATGATCCACCAGCGCTTCTGGTCGAACACCTCGGTCAGGCCGAGGGCGACGCGGAGCAGGTAGATCCATTCGATGATGCCGGCGATGATGCCGACGACATCAAAAAAGATGTCCAGGGTGGTCCCGTCCTTCGTAAACAGCATCGCGAAGGAAAAGTAGTTGGAGATCGCGTTGGTGACGGCCAGGACCCGGCCTTCCATTTCGCGCCCGGCGCACTGGCCCAGCTTGTAGAAGCGTACCACGGGTACGAAAGCCCACCAGCCCTTGACGCCGCATTTCCTGAAGACGCCCCAGAGCCCGATCAGGAAGAGCACCGCAATCACGGTCTGCTCAATCGATGGGGCTGCGTCCAGCAGGATGAGTCCGATTGAATACACAATTCTCATTGTCATTGAGCAAAGTGCCTCCTCACGATGAGATGATGAT
>CACXEB010000265.1 GCA_902766515.1 uncultured Eubacteriales bacterium | reverse complement strand
TTTTCTTTTCTTCTGGTTTTCACCCCGCAGACAATCTGATACCCTTCCTCCCAGTACTTCAGGAAGGTCGGAATCAGCTCCACCGGATCCTGGAAATCCGCGCAAATGGGGATGACGCAGTCTCCGCTGGTCTGGCAGATTCCGTGGTAGGGGCTGTTGAACTGGCCGAAGTTCTTGACGTTGAAGATCGCCTTGATCTTTTTGTTCTTCGCGCAGATTTCCCGCAGCAGCGGACGGGTGTTGTCCGTGGAACAGTTGTCGATCACGACGACCTCATAGTCGTACTGCGGCAGCTGTTCCATCTGCGCTGCCACCGCGTCCGTAATGGCTGCGATATTCTCTTCCTCGTTATAGCAGGGGATCATGATGCTGACTGTCTTTTTTGCCATGGTGCTGTCTCCCGTCTCTGGTTTCAGATGTCGGTTCTTTCCCGGAAAGCCTTCACGACAATCCGGACTGCTTCTTCAAAGGTATATTTCGGCCGGAAGCCGGTATCTTTGGTAAGGGGGCTGATATCCGCCTGCAGGTGCATGACCTGGCCGGGCGGATAGGGGATTTCCCCGAAGCCCAGGGGCAGTCCCGGGTCGATTTCGTCCCGGAGGATTTCAAAATATTCTTTCAGGGGGCGGCACTGCCCGCTGCCGACAGGGTAGACCGCGCCGTCTTTTCCGTTCTCCGCCATGCAGATAAGCGCGTCTGCGGCGTCGTCCGCATAGATATAGTCCCAGAGCTGCTCCCCGCCGGTCAGGGAGGGCTTTTCTCCTTTCAGAAGCTTCGCAGTCATCATGGCGATGACATTCAGTGGACCGTCGTAGGCGCCGAATACGCTGAGGATCCTGGCCCATTCATGGCGCATGCCGAGCTGACGGGAGGTGATCCGGGTCATCTGCCCTGCGCACAGCTTGGCGATGCCGTAGCCGGTCACCGGAAAGCAGGGGGCGTCCGCCGTGACACGGCCTTCGATCCGGCCATACTCCGCCTGGCTGCCGGTGCCGACGAAGACTTCCGCGCCCAGCGCTTTGGCGGTTTTGTTCGCCTCGATTGCACAGCGGATGTTCTGCGTCTGCAGGAGCATATCGTCCCGGCCTTCGCCGATAGCGCCGGCCCAGGCCAGGTGAAAAAAGGCGTCGATCGTTTCGGGGATTTTTTCCGTCAGCGAAGCAATTTCCCGCATATCACACTCAACGACCCGCGCGCCTGCCGGGATCCGTGCGATCCGTGGATCCCCCGGAAAGGCGACCGCATACACTGCTGCGCCTTTTTCAAGAAGCTGTTTCACCAGCGCGATTCCGATGGTACCCAGGGAGCCGTTCACAACGGCGCTTCTGATCTGCATAGCCTGTTCCTTCCTTATCCCCTGTAACGGTTCTGTTCAAACTCCTCCCGGTCGAGGAACGGCGCCATGTCGTCCAGGGACGGGGAAACGATCCGTCCGTCCGGCAAAACTTTGGAAGAGGACTTGGGCTCAAAGTTCTGATCCGGATCTACCACAACCTCGCAGACGCAGGGACCGTCGGCGTCCAGGACCTCCGCGATGGTCCGGGCAGCGGCGGCGGGATCCTCAATGCGGTAATAGGGCAGGCCGAAAGCCTCCGCCAGTTTTCCGAAGTCCGGGAAACCGACGCCGCTCTCCCTGTCGATGCCGATGAAGGGCGGCTTGAACAGATTCCGCTGGGTCTGGCGAATGGAGAGATAGCCGTTGTTGTTCAGGATGAAGAGCTTCAGGTTCAGTTTGTTGTACGCCACCGTAGCCAGTTCCTGGAGATTCATCATGACGCTGCCGTCTCCGTCAATACAGACGGTTCTGCGGCTGTTGTCCGAAACAGCGACGCCCAGGGCGGCGGGGAAGCCGTAACCCATTGCGGCACAGCCGGAGTTGGTGAACATCCGCTGGCCCTGCTTGATCTTCGCCGCCTGAAAGGTTATCACACACGCGGCACCGTTGCCGCAGATGATCCGGTCGGTACTGTCAAGGCCGGCAAAAAGGATATCGATGAAGGTATAGGGGTTAAGTTTTTCCGATTTCGCGTATTCCGGTTTCGCGGCCGGATACCTGCTCAGGAGGTCTTTTCCCCAGGCAAGGAATTTCCCGTGATCCTCTTTCGGTTGCCAGTCCCGGCTGAGCATGCTGTCCAGGAAATCGTTCACGTCCGCGTTTACCGGCAGGTCTGCATGAACGGTCGGCTTGAGGAGTTCCCTCGGATCGATGTCAACAATGACCTTGAAGGCGTTTTTTGCGAAGTCGTGATGGGTATAGCCGATCATCCGGATATTCAGGCGGCAGCCGAGGGAGATCAGCAGGTCGCAGTTCTGGACAGCGAAATTGCCGGA
>CACXEB010000264.1 GCA_902766515.1 uncultured Eubacteriales bacterium | reverse complement strand
GAGTGCCGCAGAGGACGTGACGGGGGAGGTGTCGGAGGGGCACCCTCCGACTGTAATCCGCAGCAGCGGCATGTACGGTGCGAGGACCAAACGGCGGAGCCGTTTGTACCTTGCAGATTTACCGCCCGGGAGCCACAAAGGGGCGACAGGCAAATCTGTAGGGGGGTCCCGCAGGGGGGGATGACAATCCCCCCTACGGTCACTGTTCACCCCGTGAACAGTGACCCTTACAAGAGCCCGTCGTACGCCCTGCCCGCGTCGCGGCGGGGACCGCCGCCGGCCTGCGGCTGGCCACCCTGGTCAGCGGGCTCGAAGGGGGCCGGTTCATCGGCCTGCTCGCTCAGGTAGTTGGGATGGTACATCCGCCGGTCCAGCGACCAGATCTTTTCGCTGAAAGCGCCGCGGGGCGTCCGCTTCATGATGGACTCCATCTCGTTCATCTTCGCGTCCAGGTCGTCGATCATGTGCAGGGCTTCCGCTTCCGGGAACATGGGCGGCCGCGGGCTGCCGAAGTCCGGCTCGCCGTGGTGGGAGATGACCATGTGCTGGAGCAGCAGCACGTATTCCCCCGTGACCCCGGCGCGCTCCGCCGCCAGCTGGATCTCGGCCACGCCGCGCACCAGGTGGCCCAGCAGCAGGCCGTCGGTCGTATAGTCCTTCACGTTGCCCATCGCGTCACTCTGCATCTCCGCCGTCTTGCTCAGGTCATGGGCGATCACGCCCGCCAGCAGCAGGTCGGCGTCCAGGTACGGGTAGACCGGCAGGATGGCCTTGGCGGTGCGGAGCATCGACACCGTATGGTGCAGCAGGCCGCTGCGCTCGGCATGGTGCAGGCGCTGCGCCGCGGGATAATAGACGAGGCGGTCGCCGCAGGCCGCGAGCAGCTCGCGCAGCAGCTTCTGCAAATCCGGCGTCCGCATCGCGTCGATGGCGGCGTTGATTTCCCCCAGCATGGCCTCCGGCGTTTCCGGCGCGCAGAGCGTCAAGGCCGACATATCCACCTCGTCCTGGGGCGCGGCCGCGCGGATCTGCTCCACGCGCAGCTGCAGGCGGCCGTTGTATTCCTGCACGGTCGCACGCACCTTGACGACGGTGCCCACCGCGGGCGGGGCCGCCTTGCCGTCCCACAGCTTGGCGTTCAGGTCGCCCGTCGCGTCGCCAAGGGTCATGTCCAGGTATTTGTCGCCTTTATTCGATTGCCGCTGTTCCGCCATGCGCACCAGCAGGAAGCCGAGAAAACGGTCATCCTTGCGCAGGGCGGCAACTGTTGGTTGTTGAAGCATTCCGGTTATCCTTTCGCGATTTTCAGATTGGTGAACATGGTGCACTCGGGCAGCCAGCTCAGCTTGATGGTATCCAGCGGGCCGTTGCGCTGCTTGGCGATGATCAGCTCCGCCTTGGTTTTGTCATCGTCACCGCTCTCCGGATAATACCCAGGCCGGTGCAGGAACATGACGACGTCCGCGTCCTGCTCGATGGAACCCGAGTCCCTCAGGTCGGACAGCATGGGCCGCTTGTCGGATCGCTGGGTGTTCGCGCGCGAAAGCTGGGCGCAGGCGATCACCGGCACCTTCAGCTCCAGCGCGATGGCCTTGAGGCTGCGGGAGATCTCGCTGACCTCCAGTTGCCTGTTCTCATTGCGGCCGTCCGCGGACATCAGCTGCAGGTAGTCGATCACGATCAGGTCCAGGCCCTTGTCCATCATCAGCCGGCGGCAGCGCGACCGCACCTGCGCGGGCGACACACCGGCCGTATCGTCGATATGCATGGGAAAGCCCGCCACGGACGGCAGCGCCATGCACAGGCGGTCCCAGTCCTTGTCCTTCAGGGTACCGCTGCGCACCTGCTGCATGTCCACCCGCGCCTCGGAGCAGAGAATGCGCATCATGATCTGTTCCCGCGGCATTTCCAGGGAAAACACGGCCACCCGCTTGCCCGTCCGGGCGGCGTTGGTGGCGATGTTGATCGCCAGGGTCGTCTTGCCCATGGACGGACGCGCGCCGATCAGGATCAGCTCGCCGCCGTGCATGCCGGTCAGCGCCTTGTCCAGGTCGCTGAGGCCGGTGCTGACGCCCGAGATGCCGCCCTTGAGCTTGGCCAGGCGGCCGATCTCGTCATAGGTGCGGGTCAGGATGGTGCGGGCTTCCTCCAGCTCCGTCCCGCCGCCCTGGCGCATGGCGATGTCGAAGATCAGCTTTTCGCTGCGGTTCAGGATATCCGGCAGCAGCTCCTGCTGCTGGTAGCCCATCCGGGAGATCTCCCCCGCCGCGGCGATCAGCCGCCGGAGCACCGCCTTTTCCCGCACGATGTCGGCGTAGTAGTTCCAGTTGACCGTGCTGGGCATGTTCTGCACCAGCGTGATCAGGTACTCCGTTCCGCCGACGGCATCGATCTGACCCACGCGGCGCAGCTCGTCGTCCGCGGTCACCAGGTCGACCGCGCGGCCCATCACGTTGACCTGCCGGATCGCCTCGAAGATGGTCTGGTGGCGCGGATCGTAGAAATCCTCCGGCCGCAGGATGTCCATGGCCGTGATGACGGCCCCCTGATCCTGCAGCAGCGCGCCCAGCACCGCCCGCTCCGCCTCCGGGTTCTGGGGCGGCAGCGGGGTATAATCAGCCGGCCGGACGTCCATCGTTACTGATTGACGCCCACCACGCGCACGGTGATCCGTGTGGTGATGTTGGGATACAGCCAGACTTCCACCTTGACATCGCCCGCTTCGCGGATCGGATCCTTGAGGTCGATGCGGCGCTTGTCCACCTTGACGTTATGCTGCTTTTCCAGCGCTTCGGCGATTTCCTGGGAGGTCACGCGGCCGTACAGGCGGCCCTTTTCGCCGCACTTCGCCTCCACGCGGACGACCTTGTCCTTCAGCTCCCGCGCCTGCTTTTCCGCGGTCGCCTTGCGCTCCGCCTCGCGCTGGCGCTCGGCGGCGCGCTTCTTTTCCAGTTCTTTCGCCGCGCCCGGCGTGGCTTCCACCGCCGCCCCGCGCGGGAACAGGAAATTGCGGGCGTATCCGTCGCTGACGTTGACGATCTCGTCCTTTTTTCCGGTGCCTTTGACATCGGCCAGCAGAATGACTTTCATGTTGTTTTCCTCCTTGCTATGATCGGTCAGGCCGGTTCTCACCCGGCTTCTGACGCAGCTTTCTGAAATCCGCCAGCTGCTCCAGTACCCCAAGGAACAGCAGCGCGCGGGACAGAATCAGGACCGCGAACCCGATGACGACGCTGCGGAACAGAAGGCCCCGCCCGGTGCGGCCCAGGATGAAGTTGAGCACCGCGATCCCCTGGATGGTGTACATCGCCGTGAAGATGGCGCCCAGCATGCGTCCCACCAGCGCCACCTGCGGCGCGTCGGACAGCAGGGCCGCCACGTAGCCCAGCCCGGGCAGGGCAGCCATCAGGCCCACGCCCCGGGGCATGTGCCACAGGGCAAGCGACGGCATCTGGAGGCTCGGGAAATCACCCAGCGCCTCCTCACAGTCTGCCTGCAGCTCGCGCATCAGCTGCTCACGGCTCTCCAGGCGGACCGGATTGGGCACCTCGCCCTGCTCCATCTGGATGCGCCGCTGTTCCAGCACCTTCTGCATCAGCTCGCTGCGCCGCCGGTCCACCACCTGGCGGATCAGGCTGCGCCGGCCGAAGTAGATCCCGAACCCGAGCCCTGCCAGGCTGTGCCAGATCGCGCCGCTGATCAGCATGACCGGCAGCATCTGCAGTATGTCGGTCAGCGTGGACGTCAGGGACAGGAGCAGCTCCTCGCGTCCCACCTCGCTCAGGCCGCCGGTCAGGCCCTGGATCTGGCCGTACAGGCTGCTGTCCAGCCGCGCCAGGCCGCTTTGCAGCATGACCACCAGGATCTCGTCCTGCATGCCGGACGCCCGGATGAGCCCGGCGATCTGCTCCGCCAGCCCGGGGCCCAGCCCCCCGTTCACGCGGCTGTTCAGGATCAGCAGCGCGGCAAAGCCGCCGGCCAGCTCCGCCGCCGTCAGCCACAGCGCCGTCTGGAAAAACGGCTTGCGATTCTGTACGCAGATCAGCAGCGCCGCCATGACCGGCAGCAGGTACAGCGCCATCAGCAGCGCGGCATCCGGCCCGAGGGGCAGGAAGACCATCACCAGCGCGCCCGCCAGGCCGACCAGCGCCGGCAGCAGACCGCCCCACAGCGTCGTCATGACCAGCAGCGCCGGCAGCAGGGTCACGCTCAGCGCGATCCCGTACACCGCGCCCAGCTGGGACGATGACAGGGTCAGCACCGGCAGCAGCATCAGTATGCTCAGCAGCACCGCCGCCCTGAGCGATCGGATCATGGGCAGTCCACGCATACCCCCGAGGATCCCCCTATGTTACAGAATGACCTCCATGCCCACCTTCTGGGGCCTGAGGCCGCATTTTTCATAGAACCGCATCGCGGGCTCGTTCAGGCACCAGACGTTCAGCGTCACATTGTGGCACCCGATCGCCCGGGCGTACGCCACGGCATGCTCGTACAGCCGCCGGCCGATGCCCCGGCCCCGCGCGTTCTCGTCCACGCAAAGGTCGTCGATATACAGCGTCCGCCGGTCCATGAGCAGCCGGTCGTTCCTGACTTCCTGGAGCACGCAGAAAGCGTAGCCCAGGACCTCCCCGTCTTCACCGCGGCAGACGAACACGGGCCGGCGCCCGTCCCGGAGCAGGTCCGCCAGCTCCTCCGGCGCGTACTTGGTGGTCGGCCCCCTGAACAGGTCGGGCCGGCCCCGGTGATGGACCATGTTGACCTGGGTCAGCAGGTCCATCAGCCGGGGGATGTCCGCCTGTACGGCGCGGTCAATCCTGCCCGCGCCCATATCAGATCGCCAGCAGGTCGCTGAACGCTTTCAGCGCGCCGTCCGTATCATGGGCCAGCACCCGCTTGGCCAGCACCTTGCCCAGCTGGACGCCTTCCTGGTCGAAGCTGTTCAGGTTCCACACAAAGCCCTGGAACATGACCTTGTTTTCGAAGTGCGCCAGCAGCGCGCCAAGCGCTTCGGGCGTCAGCCGGTCGCCGACGATCACGCTGGACGGCCGCCCGCCCGCGAAGCTCTTGTTGGGATCGGCATCCTGTTTGCCGCACGCGAAGGCCATGATCTGCGCCGCCAGGTTGGCGCACAGCTTCTGCTGGCTGGTGCTGCCCTGGATGTCCACGTCGGTCTTCAGCTGGCTCTCACGGAAGCCCACGAACT
>CACXEB010000263.1 GCA_902766515.1 uncultured Eubacteriales bacterium | reverse complement strand
GATCCTGAATACGGAGCCCCGAGGCGCGCGCTTCCTGCGCAGCGTGATGATGATCCCCTGGGTGATCCCGACGGTCATCACCGGCCTCCTGTGGGCCTGGATCTACGCGAATCCCTACGGCCTGGTACAGTATCTGGTCAATCTGTTTTCAGGTGGTAAAATCACGGACTTCGGGATGCTGAACGGAAAAGGCACAGCGCTCTGGGGCGTGATCATTGCCGGACTGTGGAAACAGGTGCCGCTGATGACGCTCTTGCTGCTGGCGGGGATGCAGAACGTGCCGGATGACATTCTGGAGGCCGCGAAGATCGACGGCGCGGGCTATTTCACCCGGCTGATCCACATCCTGATCCCTTACATGCACAGCGTGATCGCCGTGTCGGTCTCCATGTGCATCATCGAGAACTTCAAGCAATACCCCCTGTTCGCCACACTGACCAACGGCGGGCCCGTGGGAGCCACCACGACCCTGGCCGTGCTCTCCTACGACGAAGCCTTCGTGAACAACAATTATGGCTCCGGCGCAGCTGTGACGACCGTGTGGCTGCTGGTCATGATCGTGGTGGTATTTCTGTTCAACCTGGTCTTCCGCCGGGAAAAGCAGTAAGGAGGACGGGTGATGAAAAGTAACCACAGCCTGCGGACCGCAGGTACCGCTTTCAAATATGCCGCGATCCTCGTGCTGTTTGCCTTCCTGCTGTTTCCGGTCTACTGGATGGCGGTGACCTCGCTGAAAAACAACGTAGAATCCTACCGCATCATCCCTTCCCTGTGGCCGGAAAAGATCTCGCTGGACGGCTACCGCACCCTGTTCCAGGACGGAAAATTCCTGCTGTACTATCAGAACAACCTGCTCGTGTCCGCCCTGGCGGCCCTCCTGATCTGCATCATCTCCATCATGGCGGGCTACGCGCTGAGCCGGTTTCACTTTCGGTGGAACCTCCTGCTGCTGGCAACCTTCTCCTTCTCCCAGATGATGCCGGTGATCAGCCGTCTGATCTCCCTGTACGGCATTCTGCGCCGCCTCAACATGACTGACAGCCACTTAGGCCTGGTGCTGGCCATCAGCGCGACCCAGGTGCCCTTCTCCATATCGCTCATGGCTTCCTTTTTTGACGGCATCCCCCGTGACCTGGAGGAGGCCGCCTGGACGGACGGCTGCGGCCGGATCAGGACGCTGCTGCGCATCATCATGCCCCTGGTGGTGCCGGGCATTTTAGCCGTGGGCATCTACAGCTTCCTGATGACCTGGGATGACTACCTGCACGCGATTACCCTGGTGCGCTCGCCCTCGCTGTGGACCCTGTCTCAGGGCCTGAAGCTCACCTACATGGGCGAAGTCAGCGACTGGCAGCTGATCAATTCCGCTTCGATCCTCGGCGCGCTGCCCATGATCTTCGTTTTCTTCTTCTTCCAGAAATACATGGTCAAGGGCCTGGTCGCCGGCGCGGTCAAAGGGTGATCGCCCCCCTTGGCCAGAAATACATCAGAAAGCAGCCGCCCCGCATACAAAGCTGGGCGGCTGTTTAAAAGAACGTATCAGTCCCTGTATTCCTCCAGGCTTCTGGCGTACCAGTCCGGCAGTGCGGCTTTGACGGGGCGGACCTTGTCTTTGCCCGCGATGGCCTGATAGTCTTCCAGGCTGAACACGCTCCCGTCCTCGTGGAACAGGCCGTTATAGGTCCCGTTGGGCCGCTGGGCCATGAGGTACGCGGGCTTGACCATCAGGGACCAGAAGAAGCTGCCGACTCCCTGGCCGTAAACCGTCGGCGCCAGGGTGGCGAGCGCGGGCACTGTGTATTCCTGCGGGATCACGGCGCTGTCCCAGCCCGGACCGGCCTCGCGCACCCGCTGCCATTCCGTCAGCCAGCAGGGCTTGCCGATCAGCTGCTGCACCGTTTTCGCTTCCCGGATCACCCTTTTCAGATTTTCCGCGCTCTGCGGGAAATTATCGTGGTACTGGTATATATCCAGGTCGCCGCCGAAATACAGGTTATGCCACAGGGTGATACAGCCGATGGTCAGGGGGACGCTGCCCCTGTAGCTCTTTGCCAGGGCCACGATATGCTGAGCAAAAGGTACGTTGCCCGACTCCCAATGAGGCTCGTTCATGCACTCGATGGCCAGCAGCCGGTCGTCACTGCCGTAAAGGCGCATGAAGGCGTCCACAAAGCCATGCACCTCCACCCACCGGGAGGGATCGCCCTGGATCGCCCGGCACGGGGAGCAGACACAGATAGCGGTGCGGGGATCCTTGTTTTTGCGGGTTTCAGGCGTATTGTCTGTCCCGCAGTCCTCGAACAGCACGGGCATGATCCGGATACCATGCTTGCGGGACAGGCCGATCACCTGCTCGAACCGCTGGAAAAACAGCGCCGGCTGCTCCTGCCAGTATTCAAAGCTGACAAACATGCGCAGCGCGTTGATGCCCGCGTCCTGAGCGTAACCGAAGTCCCGGTCGATCTCCTCCGGATCCAGCTCATTCCAGGTTTGCCAGGCGTTGTAGGCGCGGGAGGGGAAATACACCGCGCCTCTGATCCCATGAAAATACGTAGAGTCCAGCATGGTTTCGCTTCCTTTCTTCCATTTGGATAAACTCGTGTGTATCCTTCGTTAAAACTAAGGGGCTGCTGCGTATCATCGTGTACAGCCCCTCAGGTTTTACCGCGTCGTGTCGCGGATGACCATCCGCGTCACCAGGTGCTTTTCCCCCGGCGTCTGGCCCTTGATCATGGCGTCGATCAGCTCCAGCGCGGCTTCGGCGATGGCTTTCTGATCGGTCGCGATGGTGGACAGGGCGGGACGGATGACGCGGCTGGTGTCAGAATTGTCAAAGCCGATGACGGAAATCTCTTCCGGCACCTTTTTCCCGCAGGCCAGCACGGCGTTCAGCACGATAGAAGCCAGGTCGTCGTTGCGACAGACGAAGCCGTCCACCGGCACGCCGCTGCGCACCCGGCGGCAGACGGCCTCGAACAGCTCGTCATAATCGTGGCAGCCCGTGATGAAGGAATCTGCCGTCAGCTGATAGCCCAGCGTTTCCATCTGGTTGCAGAAGCCGCGGAAGCGTAGGTCCTGCCGGCTGGAAAAATGCTCCTGCCGGCTTACGCGGTCCACGTGTACCAGATGCCGGCAACCGCTCTCATGCAGCAGCCGCACCGCTGCCATGATGCCCGATTCAATGCCCGTATAGATGCGGGCCACCCGGCCGTGGACGGTCGCGTAATCGCGGGTCATCAGCAGCACCACGGGCAGGGCGTTGTCCACCAGCTCCTGCACGCAGCTCTCCGCCAGGCTGGCCGACGAAATGATCACCGCATCCACCTGCCTGGACAGGATGCGGTTGATAAAATCCCGGTCGTTCTTGGCGCTCATCAACGAGACCAGATAGCCCTTATCGTAGGCCACGCCGTCCAGTTCCTGCAGGAGACGGCCAAAATAATTGTTCGCCACGTTGTCGGCGATGAACAGGATGTGGCTGTTGCCCTTGCCCTTTAAGGCCCGGGCGATGGAATTAGGCCGGTAATGCAGCTTTTCCACCGCTTCCAGCACTCGCTTTTTCTTGTCTGCTGATACGTAACGGTTGGCGTTCAGTACATAGGAAACGATCGTTTCCGATACGCCGGCCAGGTCTGCCACGTCTTTGCGCGTAGGCGTGTTGCCCTTTCGCGGCATTTCCTATCCTCCTCTCATCCGTGGATATGTGTACATTGTACCATTAAGGGAAAATGAAGTCAATTGATTATTGCGCGGACAATTGAATAAATTCGGTAAAAGTCAAAGATTATTATTGACACAAGCCTCGGCGTCATGCTATACTCTGAATGTACATACGTGTAATTATTTTGTTCAGATATTACTTTCAGGAAGGGTGAATGAACGTGCTGTGCAATAACCTGGAGCAAATGCAGCGTGCCCGCCGGGAAGGGTATGCCATTCCGGCCATCAATACCCAAGGGGGCAGCTACGACATCATCATGGCGATCTGCAAGGCCGCCGAAGAGCTCAGGTCGCCTGTGATCCTGGCCCATTATGTGACGACCGGCGCTTACAGCGGCCACGACTGGTTTTACCAGGTAGCGAAGTGGTGCGCGGAAAAGGTGTCCGTGCCCGTATCCATCCACCTGGATCACGGGGCGGATTTTGCCATCTGTATGGAGGCGCTGCGCCTGGGCTTTACTTCCCTGATGATCGACGGCTCCACCCTGCCTGTGCGGGAAAACGCCGCACTGACCGAGAGCGTGGTCAAAGTCGCGCGGCACTTCCATGTGCCGGTGGAGGCCGAGATCGGCGAGCTGCAGCGCCTGGACAGCACCGGCGCGGTCATGGAAAACAAGAACCTGGCCGAT
>CACXEB010000262.1 GCA_902766515.1 uncultured Eubacteriales bacterium | reverse complement strand
TGGTCGCCAGGATGGGAATGGACAGCGGCATGATGATCCGCGCGAACACCTTGAAGTTGGACGCGCCGTCGATGACCGCGCTTTCCTCCAGGGAAGCGGGGATGGACTCGATGTAGGTCTTGACCAGGATGATATTGTACGGCGCGACCATGCCCGGGATGATGTAGGCCAGGAAGTTGTCCGTCAGGCCCAGCATCAGCATGTTGGTATACCAGGGGATCAGGCCGGCGTTGAAGTACATGGTGATCACCAGCGCGCGGTACCAGAAGGACCGGTGCCACATCCTGCGCTTGGTCACCAGGAAGCCCGCCCAGGCGGAGGTCAGCACCATGAGCGCCGTGCCGAGGATCGTCCGGGCGATCGTCACCACCGCGGACGCGCCCAGGAAGGGCACGCTCTGCAGCTTGACATAGTTGTTGAAGTGGATCCCCACGGGATAGAAGTTCACGAGGCCGCCCGCCACCAGGTCATTGTCGGAGATCGTGTTGATGAACAGGTAGTAGAACGGGAACACGCAGATGAACGTGAACAGCGTGAAGAAGATCACCAGGAAGGTGTCGAACAGCGGCTGCCGGGAGAAGATGGCGAAGCTGACGACCAGGCCGAACAGGCAGGCGTAGATGACAAACACCGCCGTATTCGGCCAGACCTTGCGCGACACCTCCGTGATGCCCTGCTCGGTCAGCGTGTTGGGCGAAGCGTCTGTTTCGCCGCCGCAGAGCAGGCTGTCCAGGCCCCGCGCCGCTTCCAGCGCGATCCGGGACGCCTCGTCCGGATCGGGCCAGCCGGCGTCGATCACGATGGTGCGGCCCTCCACGTCCAGCACGCTTTTGGACCAGCGGATCCTGTCCCGCAGCCCGGCGGCCGTGGTCTTGAGGCCGAGGGCATCGACGATCCGCTGGTAGAATCCGTCATCGGCCAGTTCTTCCGACAGGGCGCCGAGGATATCGAACTCGCCGGCGTCGTTCAGGTAGTTCCGCTCGCCGAAGAGGACGCCGTAGTCCGCCTGCAGGGTCACGCGCGCGTTGCTGTCGGAATAGCGCGGCGTCGCGATCTTCTCGCACCACAGGGCGGTCAGCAGGCCGCACAGCGCCGTGCAGCCGGCGATCAGCAGCAGCTTCTGCCACAGATTGAGGCGGCGCCTGGTCTGAATGGCTTTTTTCATTCCGTTCCGCCTCCTTATATGATGCTTTCGCCGCGCACGGCCTTGGAGATTCCGTTCGCGCCGAACAGCAGGGTCACGCCCACCAGGGACTTGAGGATGCCGATCACCGTGGAGGTCGACAGGTCATTGCTCTTCATGCCCAGGTGATAGACATACAGGTCCAGCACCTCGATGGCGGCGGTGTTCTTGGGATTCTCGAACACGAGGTACTGCTCCATGCCGTTGGAGAGGATGCCGGCCACGCTCATCAGCAGCATAACCATGTAGGTGGGCATCAGGCCGGGGATGGTGATGTGCCAGATGCAGCGGAAACGGTTGGCGCCGTCCACGCGGGCCGCCTCATACAGCTGCTGGTCGATGCCCGCGATCCCCGCCACGTAGATGATGGCGCTCCAGCCAAGGCCCTTCCAGGTGCCCCACAGGAGCATCTTGATCCAGATCAGGCTCGACTCGGCCAGGTAGTCGGTGTTGTGCACCCGGCTGCCCGCCAGCAGGTTCAGGAAGTTGTTGACGAAGCCGCCGGTGGAGAAGATGGAGAACGCCACCGCGTACACCAGCACCCAGCTCAGGAAGTTGGGGATGGTGGTCAGCGTCTGGACGGTGCGCTGGAACTTGGTGGAGCGCAGCTCCGCCAGCAGGATGGCAAACGCGATGGGCAGCCAGCTGGTGGCGATGCCCAGGCCGCTCATGATCAAGGTGTTGCGCAATACGCGCAGAATATCGGAGCGGATGCCGGGGTTGTTGATCAGCATGCTGAAGTTGCCCCAGCCCACGTAGTTCGCCGCCGACAGCGTATCGCCGGCCTTCGCCTGGTAGAAGGCGTACCGCCAGCCGTAGATCGGCAGGTAGGCGAACACGAAGGACAGGATCAGGACCGGCAGCAGCATGATGAACAGCCGGAACTTTTCGTCCATGTCATACTTTTCTTCCGCCTGTCCGCGGTAGGCGAACAGGACGACCAACGCCGTGGTCGCCAGCACCAGGATGCCCGCGACCAGGAACGCGGTCACCGCGGTGACGGGCCAGACGGGCTGGACCAGGCCCATGCGCTGTGCGCCCCACTGGGCGTCTGCGCTGATGTAGCTGATGATGCTCTGGTAGGCGCCGCGCAGCACCCACAGGCCGCCCAGGACCAGCAGTCCGCCGGCCGCCGGAAACACCACGCCCAGCCGGCGCATTTTCCGGTTGCCCAGGCTGAGGCAGGCGCCCGCGCCGCTCAGCAGCACGCCGGCCAGGATCATCGCGCAGCCCGCCATGGACCGGTGGATGCTGGCCGCCTCCAGCGATTTCTGGGGGCCGTCGACGATGTAGGCTTCCAGCTGGGACACCACCGTGCCATAGGAGGTGGCGGAGGTGATCAGGGTAATGTTTTTGTTGATTTTCTCGGAGATTCTGCCCGGGTTGAACGCCGGAAAGAAGATCATCAGGAACACGAGCAGGATGATGATCCTGTGCGCCCACAATGACACGCGTTCCGCCGTACCGATCCCTTGGCCTGCCGCTTTGTTCTGCATGGATGGACCCCTTCCAGTTTGTCAGAAAAGCGGCGCTTCGCTGCGTACAGGGAAGCGCCGCTGCGGAGATCGGATGATCAGTCGGTCAGGCCGTCTACATTAAAGGTGACGGTGATTTTTGTATTCGCGCCGGGCACGGTGTAGCCGAAGGGCTCGGAGGACTGATTGTAGTCGTTGAGCAGGCGGATTTCAACATATTCGCCGTCGGAGATGATTTCCGTGTATTCCACGGTCGCCGCGTCGCCGAACTTCACGCGCACATTGTCGATCTTCAGGAAGCCGTCACGCACGAGCTTGGCGGGGATATCAGTGGAGACGAACAGCAGGTGCAGGTGCTCGTCGCCGCCGAAGCCCATTTCGCCGGTGGTCAGGGACACGCTGTACTCGCCGCTCGTCGTCAGCACGGCGTCCTCGAAGGTGCCGCCGTAGTCCACCGCGTTGCTGTCGGCGTCCCAGCCGGTCAGGCGGTCAAAGAAGCCGGGGTTGTCGCCGTCATCGCGGCCATAGGTGTCAAACCACATGTTGCGGAAGACGTAGTTCTGGGACTGCACGCCGATGTAGGCGTTGTAATCCTTCTTGAGCAGCTCGTCCGCTTCCTCCTGGGTATAGGGCTCGTCCGCACTCTTCACGATGGGCTTGCCGTAGATGTAGTCGAAGGTGACTTCGATCGTCTTGTAGGCGGCAAAAGCGTCCTTGTTCACGATGATGGCGGAAGCGCCCTCAAGGTTGCCGTCCGCGCGGCGGGCAGCGGCGGGCAGCTCGCTGACCCATTCGTTGTAGAGGTTCTCGCGGGTGGTCACGCCGTCGTCGCTGGTCGTGAAGCCCTTGCCCAGCTCGATCGCTTCTCCGTTCACCTTGACTTCGGTCACGTTGATGAAGTAGCCGTTGAAGGTCTTCTCGCCGTTGGCAACGCCCACGGCCGCGAAGGACAGGCCTTCCGCGCCGTCTTCCAGCTCGATGCCCACGGTATAGGTGCCCGCGCCGGTGATCTCGGCGGTGACCGCCTTGCCGGGATATTCATTACCGTCATACCAGTACTGGTTGGTCCAGCTGCCGTCGGCATACATGAAGTAGGCTACGTCGGTCACAGGCATCAGGCTGAAGTCGACCTCGACGGTCTTGACCGCCGCGAAAGCTTCCTTGTCCACGATGACGGGGCTGGCATCCGCCACGTTGCCGTCGAAGGACCGGGCGTCCGCGGGCAGCTCGCTGACCCATTCGTTGTAGAGGTTCATGCGGGTGGTCACGCCGTCGTCCGATGCGGTGTAGCCCTTGGCAAACGCGATGGATTCGCCGTTCACGCGGATATCGTTGATCTTCAGGTACGCGCCGGGATAGGTCTTTTCGCCGTTTACGACGCCGACCGCGGCAAAGGCCAGGCCCTGGGCTTCCGCTTCAAATTCCAGGCTGACGGTGTA
>CACXEB010000261.1 GCA_902766515.1 uncultured Eubacteriales bacterium | reverse complement strand
GACTCCTACCGCACCGGCCACACCGACCCCCGCGAGATCGCCATCTACAGCGACCTGCAGGTCGTGTCCCTGGACTGGGAGCCCATCAAGCGCAACTACAAGACCCTGAACACCATGTACAACGAAGGCCTGATCAGCAAGGAATTCGCGCTGGACGCGGACGGCAGCCAGGCCAAGTCTGACTTCGTCAACGGCAAGGCCGGCGTGTACGGCTTCTATCTGGCCTCCAACTCCGACGTCATCTCCACCCTGATGGAGAACTGCCCGGACGCCAAGCTGGCGATCCTGGACGCCCGCTCCGGCGTGCCTGCCGGCGAGACCCTGTATGACTACAAGGCGGATCCCATCGGCATCTCCACCGGCATCTCCGCGCACTGCAAGCACCCCGAAGCCGTGATGATGTACATCAACTGGATGGCCCAGCCCGAAGTGCTCGAATACCTCCAGTACGGCGAAGAGGGCAAGCACTACAACGTCGAGAACGGCATCAAGGTGCTGAACTCCGCGTATGACGGCCCCGACCGCTTCTGCTCCACCAACGCGAACATCGACCTGTTCATCATGGTCGCGCAGACCCGCCGCGACGCCACCTCCAAGGAAGCGATGGCCGCGACCTACTGCCCGATCGGCTATGAATACCTGATGGACCAGATCTTCGAGAACAACGCCAACAAGAACTACATCCACAACTATCGCTTCACCACCCCGATCGTGAGCCAGTCCGAGTACGGCGAGGACCTGCGCGCCCGCTTCCAGGCGATCTCCGCCCAGGTCATCACCTGCCCCGAGGACCAGTTCGACGCCCTGTATGACCAGCTGGTGGCTGAATACTGCGAAGCCGGCCTGAACGAGATCCATGAGGAAAAGGCCCGCGTGTACGACGCCGAGAACTGATCTCAACTTTAAGTAATCCAACCCATACCAGCCGGGGCCCCGTGCCCCGGCTTTTTTGAAAGGACGGGCCCGCCATGTATACACCGGATGAAAACCGCTACCAGACAATGCAGTACCGCCGGACAGGCAGCAGCGGCGTGATGCTGCCGCTGCTCTCCCTGGGGCTGTGGCACAACTTCGGCAATATCACGCCGTTTGAAACGCAGCAGGCGCTGCTGCGCACCGCGTTCGACCACGGCATCACCCATTTTGACCTGGCCAACAACTACGGACCGCCCGACGGCGAGGCCGAGCGCAACTTCGGCCGCCTGATGGACGCGGACTGGCGGCCGCACCGGGACGAGCTCTTCCTTTCCACCAAGGCGGGCTATGGCATGTGGCCCGGCCCCTACGGCGACCACGGGAGCCGGAAATACCTGATCGCCAGCCTGGACCAGAGCCTGAAGCGCATGCGGGTGGACTATGTGGACCTGTTCTACCACCACCGGCCCGATCCGGACACCCCGATCGAGGAGACCATGGGCGCGCTGGACCAGATCGTCCGCAGCGGCAAGGCCCTGTACGTGGGCCTCAGCAACTACGGGCCCGAGCAGACCGAGGCCGCCGTCCGCGAGCTCAAACGCCTCGGCACCCCCTGCCTGATCCACCAGCCCCGCTACTCCATGCTGGACCGGCACATCGAAAACGGGCTGACCGACGTCCTGCGGCGGGAAAAGATCGGCGCGATCGTCTTCCAGCCGCTGGCCGGCGGCCTGCTGACCGGCAAATACCTGAACGGCATCCCCGAGGACTCCCGCATGAAGACGGACAGCCGCTTCCTGAAGCCCGCCAGCCTGACGGAGGACACCCTGGCCCGGCTCCGCGCCCTGAAGGCCATCGCCGACGCGCGCGGGCAGAAGCTGCACCAGCTGGCGCTGCAGTGGGTCCTGCGCGATCCGGTCGTCACCTCCGCCCTGATCGGCGCGAGCCGGCCGGAGCAGATCGTCGACAACCTCGGCATCCTGAACGCCCCTCCCCTGAGCGAGGAAGAGCTGCGCCAAATCGACGCGGCGCTGGCCTGATCCGGGCCCATGCAGGGAACATACCGGAACCGGTCCGCAAAAAGGCGGACTGCGCTGTGCTATCCTGGCAGCGCCCGGCGGAGCCCGTCCACGGACGCCGCCGGACGGGTCATGATAGTTTTCGGAGGCTGAAGTATGCCCTTGCTGATCACGCATGAAGACATCGGCCCGGTATACCGCGAGGGCGACGTCAGTCAGGAAGCCCTGCTGGGCAGCTGTTATACGTCCGCCCTGGACATCGCCCTCAGCATGAAGCTCGGGTCCGTCGCGTTTCCCCTGATCTCGAGCGGGATCTACGGTTATCCCAAACCGGACGCGCTGCGCATCGCGATGAACACCATCCGGGACTGGCTGGACGCGCACGGGGACAGCCTGGCCGTCCGCCTGTGCCTGGTGGAAGGCACGCTGTACGAGGAAGCGGTCCGCCTTGCCCGCGCGGACCCATAAGCGAGGACGAAACCGATGGAACACCAAGAGAACATCGTTGTGATGGGCGGCAGCTTTAACCCGCCCACCATCGCGCACCTGAAGCTGGTCCGGGCGGCGATGGACGCCCTGGAAGCCGAGAGAGGCTATCTTGTGCCGGTCAGCCACGCCTACCTGAAGCGGAAAATGGTCCGCGCGGGCTGCGGGCACCTGTGCATACCGGTCGATACGCGCCTCAGGATGCTGCGGGCCATGATCGCGGAGGACGCGCGCCTGCGGATCGACGAAGCGGAGACCCGCGAGCCCAGCGCCGTCACGCCGCGCATCATGGAACGCATCCAGGCCCTGCACCCGGCGGCGCGGATCTGGTTTGTCGCCGGCGAAGACAAGCTGGACCTGCTCGACACGCTGACCCGGAAATGGGCGCTCCTCCCGCGGTTCGGGGCGGTGGTGTTCGCCCGGGGCGGCTTCCTGGAGCAGCAGATCGCGGAAAACGAAGCGCTCTCGTCCTGCCGCGGCGCGATCGCCGTGGTGCCGCCGCCTGACGGCATCGAGGGCGTCAGTTCCACCGCGGTCCGCGCCCACCTGTTTGACCCGGACGCCGTGGCCGCCATGCTGCATCCCGCTGTCCTGGCCATGGTCCGGCAGCTGAAGGCGGAGGATTTCCCGGAGGAGATCCTCGCCTTCCGGGATGAATACGCGTTCCTG
>CACXEB010000260.1 GCA_902766515.1 uncultured Eubacteriales bacterium | reverse complement strand
TCCGCCGCGCCGATCAGCAGCGCGCGGAACTGGGCCTGGTCCAGGTTGAAGGCGTCCACGAGGCCGTCCACCAGCGTTACATGCCGGCCCATTTCGCGGGCTACGCGCTGGATGGTGCCCTTGGTGGGCGCGAGCGTGGTCGCCAGCGTGGCCAGCACGCCGATGCGGCTGCCGCGGCGCACGGCTTCGCGGCACATCTCCTCGTCCACACGCACGACGGGCACGCCGATGTACCGGGCCGCAGTCTGGAAAGCGTCGGCCACCTCGCCCACGGAGGAGCAGATGTTCAGGATCGCGTCAGCGCCCTGCTGCACCGCGGCGGTATACATGCCCATCAGGCGGGCGGCGGCGGTGGGGGTGACATAGCCCGCTTCGCGGACCTCCGCGAGGATCGAAGGATCCTGGCTGCTGAGAATCTCCACGTCGGGACCGATGGCGGAACGAATTTCACGTTCGACCGTTTCGATCAGCTCGGCGGTCGTGCTGGTATAGACCAATGCTGTTTTCATATGCGTTCTCTCCTTATCTGAATCTTTCTCTGCATCTGATTTCCGTCCGGCAGGCTGGCCTTGCACAGCTGTCATGCCGCTCAGAGGATCCTCCTGACCGCTTCCCGCCAGCCGTCATACTTGCGCGCGCGGGTGGGTCCGTCCATCCTGGGACGGTATACGGCATACTGGTTCTTTTCAAAGATCGTATCGGGATAAAGGCCCATCGCGATGCCTGCGGCATAGGCGACGCCGACGCAGGAAAGCTCCTCCGCCTGCGGGACGAGCACGGGGCAGGAGAGCATGTCGCTCTGGAACTGCATCAGCCAGTCGTTGCGCGACGGCCCGCCGTCCACCCGCAGCTCGATCTCGCGGATGCCGGCCTCCTGCTGCATCAGCAGGACGATATCCGTGATCTGGTAAGCGATGGCCTCCAGTCCTGCCTTGACCAGCTCGGCCTGGCCGGTCGCCCGGCTCATGCCGATGAAGGCGGCGGAAAGGTCGCTGCGCCAGTATGGCGCGCCCAGCCCGGAAAACGCGGGGACCAGGTACGTCCTGTCGTCCGGGTTGGCCTGCATCGCCAGGTCGCGGGACTCGGCCGCCGAGCGCAGCAGGTGGGCCTGGTCCTTCAGCCAGGTGATGATCGCGCCGGAATAGTTGACGTTGCCCTCCAGGATGTAATTGACCCGGCTGTTCAGCTTCCAGGCCAGGGAGGTGACGATGCCCAGGCTGGAGAGCAGGGGCTTTTCGCCGATGTTCATCATGATGGAGGAGCCGGTGCCATACCCGACCTTCAGCATGCCCTTCTCAAGGCAGCCCTGGGCAAACAGGGCGGCATGGGAATCGCCCAGCACGCACTGGATCGGAATGGGATGGGGCAGGGCGCCTTCGAAATCGGTCTCGCCAAAGACGGCGTCGGAGTCGGTCAACTGGGCCATGCAGCAGGCCGGGATCCCGAAGAGATCCAGGATCTCCCGGTCCCATTCAAGGGTATGGATATTGAACAGCTGGGTGCGGGACGCATTGGAGTAGTCCGTCCGGAAGGACGCGCCGCCGGTCAGGCGGTGCACCAGGTAGCTGTCCATGGTGCCGCAGCAGATCTCTCCCTTTTCCGCCCGCTCCCGGACGCCGGGGACGTTTTGCAGGATCCAGGCGAGCTTCGCGGCGGAGAAATAGGGCGACAGCTTCAGGCCGGTCCGGGACTGGATCATCTCCGCGTGCGCGCTCAGCGCGTCGCAGATGGCGGCGCCGCGGGCGCATTGCCACACGATGGCGTTGTACACGGGTTTTCCGGTCGCCCGCTCCCACATGACAGAGGTTTCCCGCTGGTTGCTGATGCCCACGCCCCGGAGCTCCTCCGGCGCGATGCCGGATTTCTGCAGCAGCTCCGGGACCAGGGCGAGGAGGTTGCGGTAGATCTCTTCCGGGTCATGCTCCACATAGCCGCGGCTGTCGATGATCTGCCGGTGCGGGCGGTCCACCCGCAGGCGGATGCGGCCCTCCTGGTCGAACAGCAGCACTTTGGTGCTCTGGGTGCTCTGGTCAATCGCCATCAGGTAAGCAGCCATGGACGGATCACTCCTTCAGCGCCTTCAGCACCGTTTCCGTGATGCCGGTGCCTGTCAGGCCGTAATAGTCAAACACTTCCTGGGAGGTGCCGGTGATCACCGGGGTGTCCGGCAGGGCGAGCGTGATCACCCTGCGCGGATCGGAGGCGCTGATCGGCTGGGCCACCATCGCGCCCAGCCCGCCGAAGGGGGCGTGCTCCTCCGCGGTGACGACCAGCTTTTTGCCCCTGGCGGCGTTCAGCAGCCCCTCGCGGTCGAGCGGCTTTACGCAGTACATGTCCAGCGCGCCGGTGGAGACGCCCCGGGCGTTCAGCAGCCGGGCGGCCTCCTGGATGGGACGGACCATCTCTCCGCAGGCGACCAGCAGGACGTCGCTGCCTTCGGCCAGCACGGTGGCTTTGTCCATTTCAAATGGGACGCGGCCTTCCTCGTAGACGTCCTCGACGGGGTTGCGGCCCA
Source organism: uncultured Eubacteriales bacterium (assembly GCA_902766515.1). Next base: position 1,999 of record CACXEB010000260.1, on the reverse strand, counting down.
GGCGGATGTAAGCGGTCTGCCGGTCATTGAGCAGCGCCTCGAACAGCTTCCTTGTCTGGTGACGGTCGCTGGGCAGGTAGACCCGCATGCCGGGAATGGCGCTCATGGCGGCGATGTCCTGGGCGGAATGATGGGTCATGCCCAGCGCGCCGTAGCTGACGCCGCCGGAGATACCCACAAGCTTGACGTTGGTGTTGGAATAGGCGCAGTCCACCTTGCACTGCTCGTAGCTGCGGGTGGAGATAAAGGACGCGGGGGAGACGGCGAAAGCCTTTTTGCCGCAGGACGCGAGCCCGGCCGCAATGCTGACCAGGTTCTGCTCGGCGATGCCGACTTCCACGAACTGTCCGGGGTATTCGTCCGCAAAGGAGGTCATGCTGCCGCTGCCGCGGCTGTCGCTGCACAGGACGACCACGTTCCGGTCCCGGGCGGCCGCTTCCTTCAGGACTTCGCACATCACGGCGCGGTTGGCGATTTTATTCATGTGACAGCGCCTCCTTCCGCGCTTTCAGGTCAGCGCTGATCCGGGCATATTCCTCGGCGTTCGGCAGGTGGTGATGCCAGGACGCCTTGTTTTCCATCAGGGCGGAGCCTTTGCCCTTGACGGTGTTGGCGATGATGACGGTGGGCTTGCCGGCCGTGGCTTCCGCCTCGTCGAAGGCCGCGTTCAGCTGGTCCACGTCGTTGCCGTCCGCGACCTCGATCACGTGCCAGCCGAAGGCGGCAAAGCGGGCACCGAGGTCGCCGGGGCTCATCACCTGCTCGGTCGTGCCGGAGATCTGCAGGTGGTTCCGGTCGATGATGGCGCAGAGATGGTCCAGCTGATAGTGTCCGGCTGCCATTGCGCCCTCCCAGACGGATCCCTCGGCCAGCTCACCGTCTCCCATCAGGGTATAGACCCGGTAGTTCCGGCCGTCCATGCGGCCGGCGAGGGCCATGCCCACGCAGACGGACAGGCCATGGCCCAGCGATCCGGAATTCATCTCGATGCCGGGCAGGGTGTTGTGGGGATGGCCGATATATTCGCTGCCGAATCTGGAAAACTGCGCCTTGACCTCGTCCAGGTCCAGGAAGCCGCGGTCGGCCAGCACGGCGTACAGCGTTTCGACGCAATGCCCCTTGGAGAGCACAAACCGGTCGCGGTCCGGATCATGCTGCGTCTCAGGGGAGATGTTCATCCGGGCGTACAGGGTCAGCATGATCTCCATGCTGCTCATGTCGCCGCCGATATGCCCGCCGCCGCCGGACACGATGATGTCCAGCACGTCCTGGCGCAGGTCATAGGCTTTCAGGGCAAGTTCATTCATGGGCGGTACCTCGTTCAAGCGTTCGAGTTGTATCAGACTTCGTCAAACACGACGTCTTCGCCGTGCAGGTAGGCCTTGACCTTGTCCTCGATGGGGTCGTAGAGGTCCGGCTTGACGCCGATGTACTTGCAGGCCTCGTAGACGACGGGCACCACGTCCCCGTGAATGGCCGCCACATGGTGGATGTACGGCCCTTCGACCACCTTGGCCTCAAGCCGCTTCAGGTTGTTGACCTCGACCCAGACGTAGGTGCCGCGGGTCCAGGGGCCATCGATGCCCCGGGCGTGGCCAAGCAGGATGGAGTATTCGCCCTCGTCGCCGTCGAAGCGGACCAGGCTCATCGGGCCGTGCTTGGCCTCCGCGCTGACTGCGCCGTTTTCCGGGAAGGCGACGGGGACGCAGATGGTGGGCTTTTCCCTGGCGACGGAGATGGGCCAGGGCCCGCAGTGCTGCAGCAGCTCACCGTTGTCGTTGTCCGGGTGCCGTACGGTCCAGTCAGAGAACATGACCCGCCGCTCGTTCATGGCGGCCGCCTCGGCGATCAGCTGGCTGATGGCGCCGTGGATGTCCGTCTCGCAGACCACCGGGATGCCTTCCTCGTTGAGCAGGCTGTTGGCGGCGCAGGGCATGATGTGGATCTCGTCCTGCAGGGCGTTCCAGCACTGGATGGCGATGGCGTTGCAGCCGTACTT
>CACXEB010000259.1 GCA_902766515.1 uncultured Eubacteriales bacterium | reverse complement strand
GGCCTGCAGTCCCTGCCGCTGAGCGACCGGGTGAAGCGGAACATCGTCGGGATGCATATCCACGACGCGGCGGACGGCCTGGACCATTACGCCCCGTGCACCCTGCCCGGCGACGTGCTGGCGGGCTTCCGGGAATATATCGACCATGCCCCGATCCGGGTGCTGGAGCTTTCCGGCCGCCTTTCCGCGGAGGAGATCCTGACGGGAACGGACCGCTTCGTGGCACGCTACGGCGGCGCCGGGGCAGGCGGCTGACCAGCCGGATCAGGGGCTGCCGGCGGATGTTGCCGGATCCCCGGCGGCGGATCTTTCCGCCCACTCTTTCAGTATGAGCTGCATGTGTTCCGTCATCACGACATCTGCCGCCTCGTGCGCCCGGGGATCGTCGTTGTTTGTCACCCAGCTGATCTGATGCCGGGCGATATAGCGCAGCAGCGCTGTTTGATTCGTGACGCAGTCCGGGACGGGCAGCACTTCTTCGGTCTTCCTGGGTGCTTCCGGCGGAAAATAATGGGAGGACTGATAAATGACCTTCCTGCCCTCGGCAATATACCTGCAGGCCGCGCTGCCGCCGCCCATTTTTCCCGTACTGGTGATCCCGTCACGGCATATGAAGAAAAAATGGATATCCCGGGAAAGTTCATCGTCGCTCCCGCTGGTGTCAGCCGTCAGAAAGGTTGCTTCCAGCGGGACCGGCGATGTTTCATTTTCCGTCCTGGCTTTCAGGTAGATGGCGAGCGCGCTGTCCGGATTGCCGCGCGCCGCCTCGTCCCGGAACGCCTTGCGGAACCGCTGGATGGCTTCTTCCCGCCGGATGTCGTCGCCGGCGGCGTAGGCCTCCGCCAGCGCTTCAAGCGTACGGTCGAAGACTACTGCCCTCGCCTGTGCCAGGCGCATCTGCGCCTCATCGGGGATGGCAGAATAGAGCAGGCCGCACCTGCCGCAGCGGGCGCTCTGCCGGTCCTCTGCGGTGGTCGTGTGCGCCGTTTTGCAGAAGGGACAGACCAGCGTCACCAGCTGCCGGCCAGCCGGATCCCGTCTGACTGGCCGGCTGGCAGCCGGGTCTTGTTTGGTCGGCTGACTGGCAGCCGGATCTTGTCTGACCGGCGGCTGCGACTGCGGAGGCTGCTGCCTTTTGGCTTCCGTGAACGCTTTGCGGAACGCCTGGTTTTTTCTCCGGTTGATCAGGCGGGAAAGCCGTGCCCAAAGATTCATATCCGGGACTCCTTTCATCTGCTGTCCATCCGTCCGGCCGGGGATCAGGGATCCATCGATACCGGCAGGATGATCCGCTGGCGCGGCAGGTCGGGGTGGTGGATCCGGTGGCGGATGGTCGCTACGGCAGCGGCAGCTTCCTCCCGGAGGTGGCCGTCCACCGAGGGGATGGCCAAGGGCAGGCTCAGGGCCTGCTGGAGGTTGTCATACCCGACCAGCGCCATATCCCCGGGCATATCCAGGCCGCAGTCCCGCATCAGGGACAGGACCTTCCATGCTTCGGCGTCGCAGAACGAGAACAGGCCGGTGACCCCCTCGTCCCACCAGGCGAGCAGCTGCCTGCGTATGTCGTCGTCTTCGCTGGTCTGGGCGTACAGGGGATCCGCCAGCCCGGCTTCCCGGCAGGCACGCCGGAAACCCTCGTACCGCTTGCGGGCTGAATAGGCCACCGGGAAGAACGAGAGCATGGCCAGCCGCCGGTGACCCTGCCCGATCAGGTACCTGCCGGCCAGGCAGCCGCCCTCCTCGTCGTTGGAGACCACGCAGTCGTCGCTGCCGTCCTCGAAATAGCGGTTCAGCAGCAGGTAGGGCATCCCGCTTTCCCGGAGCCGGGCCAGGGCCGGCGTATCATCGGCGAGCGGGGTGATCAGCACCCCGTCCGCCCGGCGGGAGATCGCCATCTCCACGGCGTTCAGCTCCATCTCAGGATCGTCCTGAGAGCACAGCAGCATCAGCCCGTAATTGAGGCGGAAGGCCTCCTGCTGCACAAAGTCGGCCAGGATGGTATAGAAGGGGTTGCTCAGCCCGCCGACGATCATGGCCAGGGTCCGGGTGCGGCCCGAGCGCAGGGAGCTGGCGATATCATTGCGCACATAGCCCATTTCCCGCGCGACCCGCTGGATGGTCAGGCACGTGTCGCGCCCGATGTCCGGCTTGTTCTTCAGGGCCCGGGAGACGGTGTTGATGGTGTAGCCGGTCGCCTCCGCCACATCGCGAAGGGTCACCGCGTTTCTTCCTGGCATGCTGGTTCCTTTCCCTGCTTGAAAAATGTCTGAAAAAAATCCCGAACATTGTGAAAAAAAGTGGTTGACAAGCGTTCGCCTGTCATATATAATCCATTATAAGTCACATTAACGTTAATGTCAAGGGACTTTGTCCCGGTTACATGAACGTTAATGTAATCGCTTTCCTGGTCCGCTGCGGCTGTGAACCCATCGCGCATTCCGGGCGCCGGACGGACCTTCCCGCACTGCCGGGCCGTTCCGACCGCATGCCGGGCGGCACTTCACCGGATCCCGTCCGGCGTTTCCGGGCCATCTCACCGCTGCATCCACAACACAATATGATAAAGGAGAGCATATGAAAAAAGCTTCATTGATTCTCGACAGGGATTTCGCCATCGGCCGGATCGACCCGCGCATCTACGGGTCCTTCATTGAGCACCTGGGCCGCGCCGTGTACGGCGGCATCTACGAGCCGGGCCATCCCACCGCGGATGAGAACGGCTTCCGCCGGGACGTGATCGAAAAGGTTCGCCAGCTGAACATCCCCATCGTCCGGTATCCGGGCGGCAACTTTGTGTCCGGCTTCAACTGGGAGGATTCCGTCGGCCCGCGGGACCAGCGGCCGCACCGGCTGGACCTGGCGTGGGGGACGACAGAAACCAACGAGGTCGGCCTGCATGAATTCGCCGACTGGGCGCGCCAGGCCAACACCGCTATCATGTACGCGGTGAACCTCGGCACCCGCGGCGCCGACGCCGCCCGGAACATCGTCGAGTACGCCAACCACCGGAGCGGCAGCTACTACAGCGATATGCGGATCAAAAACGGCGCGAAGGATCCCTTCGACATCCGCCTGTGGTGCCTGGGCAACGAGATGGACGGCCCCTGGCAGATGGGCCACAAGACCGCCTACGAAT
>CACXEB010000258.1 GCA_902766515.1 uncultured Eubacteriales bacterium | reverse complement strand
GCCGTGGTGGAATTCCGTTACCAGCCCTATCAGCCGACCGCCACGCCGGTGGTCAGCGTGACCGTGCCGATCCAGTATATTGACGCCTCCAACCGCGTGGTTGCCACCTCGGCCGTCTCGCTGCGGTCCTCCCAGCTGGTCTACGCGGATACGTCCCTCGTCCCGGGCTACACCCTGACCAGCGCCGCAAGCGTGTACATCACCGTCCGCAACGGCCAGGCCTCCCCGAGCGTCGCGACCTTCCGCGTCACGCGCACCGTGACCCCGACGCCTTCCCCGAAACCCATCACCGAGGTCGCCGTGCCGGTGCGCTACCTGTACGGCACCCGGCTGGTCGCCAGCCAGACCGTGTACATCCAGGCCGGCACCACCCGCTATGTGTACGCCGATGACTCCAAATACAGCAGCAGCTACATCCTGAGCGAAAGCACGTCGAACCCGGTCCGCGTGATCGTATCCGCGTCCGGCGTCGCCAGCCCCTCCATCGTCACCTTCAACCTCGTGCCCCGGGCAACCGCCACGCCCGTACCGGTGTTCCAGGTGCCGGTGCCCGTCCGCTACCAGTACGGGACGCGCCTGGTCGCCAGTACCACGGTCTCCCTCCAGAGCGGCACGACGACGACCGTGTACGCCGATCCTACCGTCTACGGCAGCGATTACATCCTGACAGGCTCCGATTCCGCCACCGTCCGGGTGTCCGCGTCCGGCATCGCCTCCCCGTCCTCCGTCACCTTCTATGTGGCGCCGCGCGCGACGCCGACCCCCACCGCGGTGCCGGTCTATAACGTGCCGGTCACGGTCCGCTATATCGACACCAGCAGCGGCCGCACCGTCCATTCCTACCAGGAGATGTGCACCACCGGCACGACCACAACCATATACGCGGATCCGCAGTACTACCGTGACCGCTACACCCTGCAGGGAGACAACTGGGTCCTCGTCAGCGTGAGCCAGACGGGCATCGCCTCCCCCGCGGTCGTGACCTTCTACCTGATCCCCATCGCGACGCCCACACCGACGGCCACCGCCGTGCCCATCATTGACGTCAGCATCCCGGTGCGCTACATGGACGGCAGCCAGCTGGTGGCAGGATACACCGAGGTCCGCCCCTCCAACACCGTGACCACCATCTACGCGGATCCCTCCGTCTACCAGGACCGCTACACGCTGCTGGGTGACAACTACGTGCAGGTCAGCATCGACGCGCGGGGCAACGCGAAGCCCTCGACCGTCACCTTCTACCTGACGCCGATCGCCACACCGGTGCCGAGCTTTGAAGTGCCCGTCCAGGTCGAATACCGCGACGGCAACCAGCTGGTCAACAGCACGACCTACTTCCTGAAGTCCAACCAGCAGTCCACGATCATGGCGGAGCCCGCGTTCTACATCGGATACTACCTGACCAGCAGCGACCGTGTGGACGTCAATGTCACCGCGGACGGCGTGGCGTATCCCAACCCGGTCATCTTCTACCTTGCCCCGATCTCGGTCACACCCACGCCGGAGCCCTATATTCCCATCACGCCGACCCCTTACGCTCCGGTCACGCCCACGCCGGCCCCCCCGTCCGTGAACACGCCGGTGCCGCCGACCTACGACCGCTTCCAGACGCTGGAAAAGTTCGCACAGGCGGGCCTTCCGAAGAGCTATGACGTCTACTCGGGCCCCGGCACGAAGTATTATCGCGCCAACAAAGGCCGCGCGCAGTACGGCGGCGGCGGATCCGCGCGCATCTACGGCACGGACGGCGAATGGCTGCTGATCGGCTACGGGTTCGGCAACAATGAATACCGGATCGGCTACGTCCGCAACTATACGCTGCCGTCCAATGTCAGCCCGAGCCAGCTGCAGGAGGTTTCCTACGCCTGGCTGCCCGCGGTCATCACCGCCGACGCGATGTTCACGGACGACCCGGTGATCAACGCGAAGGAGATCGATAAGGTCAAAGCCGGCACGGAGGTCTCCTTCCTGGCCTGGTCCGACAGCCGCAAGATGTGGGCATTCGTCGAATTCACCCACCCGAAGCTCGGCCCGATCCGCTGCTTCGTCCGGGACAACAAGATCGAGATCAAGTAATATGCTCCGGATCAACCACCTTCGCCTCCCGCTGGACGGTCAGGAAGCTGACGTCCGGCGGCAGGCGCTCAGAACGCTCAAGGTCCGGCCGGAAGACGTCACCGCCTTCCGGCTGGCCAAAATCTCCGTGGACGCCCGCGACAAGCGCGACGTCCATTTTGTCGTTTCGGCCGATGTGGGCCTCGGGAAACACGAAGACGCGGTCCTCCGGCGCCTGAAGCCCGGCACCGCCTCCTTTGCGCCGGAGGATGTCCCGCTCTGCCCGCCGGAAGCCCGGCCCTCGGCGCATCCCCCTGTCATCGCCGGCCTGGGTCCTGCCGGCCTGTTCGCCGCGCTGTACCTGGCCCGCGCCGGACTCAGGCCCGTGGTGATCGAACGGGGCGACGATGTCGATACCCGCGCGGTGCGCGTGGCCGCCTTCTCCCGTGACCGGATCCTGGACGAGGAAAGCAACATCCAGTACGGCGAAGGCGGCGCGGGCGCGTTTTCCGACGGCAAGCTCTCCACCGGCATCAAGGACCCCCTCTGCCGGTCCGTCCTGGTGGAGCTCGCGGCCCATGGCGCGCCGGAGGAGATCCTGCGTCAGGCCCATCCCCACATCGGCACCGACCGCCTGCCGGCGACCGTCCGCGCGGTCCGCGAGGAGATCACAGCCCTCGGCGGACAGGTGCTGTTCCGCACAAAGCTGACCGGCCTGGAAATCGCGCAGGGCCGGCTGCGCGGTGTGCGCACAGCCGGCCCCGAAGGAGAATCAGTCATCCGGACGGATCACGCGCTGCTGGCCATCGGCCACAGCGCGGCGGAAACGCATGAATTATTGATTGAAGCCGGCGTGGAAGCCGCGAAGAAGCCCTTCAGCGTCGGCTACCGCATCGAACACCGCCAGGCATGGATCGACCGGGCGCAGTACGGCGCGTTTGCCGGCCATCCCAGGCTGCCGGCGGCGGAGTACCGGCTCAGCGCCTACCTGCCGGACGGGCGGGGCGTCTATACCTTCTGCATGTGCCCCGGCGGCGTGATCGCTCCCGCCGCCAGCCAGCGGGGCGGCGTCTGCGTCAACGGCATGAGCCCCTTCAAACGGGACGGAGAAAACGCGAACAGCGCCGTGCTGGTGGACGTGCGGCCCGAGGATTTCCCGGACGGCGG
>CACXEB010000257.1 GCA_902766515.1 uncultured Eubacteriales bacterium | reverse complement strand
GCGCTGGCGTTTGCCCAGGTGCTTGCCGCCGCGCAGGAAGCTTCCCCCGACGGAGCGGATTCCCGGATCCCCGAGGGCGCGGTGACATATGACCATCTGTCCGTCGGAAATCCGACCCCGATGCGCGGCGAATTCTTCACCGAGATGTGGGGCGACGCGACCAGCGATTGCGACGTGCGCGAACTGCTGCACGGATATGACCTGGTCATCTGGAACGGCGATTTCAGCACGTTCATGATGGATCCGTCCGTGATCACCGCTTCCACGATGCGGCAGGTCAAAGACGGGGACCATGAGTATACCCTGACGCTGGCCGACGACCTGTATTACTCCGACGGTTCGCCGGTCACCGCGTGGGACTACGCGTTCTCCTGGCTGCTGTCGATCGCGCCCGTGATCCGCGAGATCGGCGGGCTGCCGCTGCGGCTGGACCATATCCAGGGCTGCGCGGCCTACCTGGACGGCACCGCCGATACGCTGAGCGGCGTGAAGGTGCCGGACGACCATACGCTCAAGGTGACCCTCAACCATGAATTCCTGCCCTTCTTCTACGAGCTGGGCCTGCTGGACTGCCGGCCGTACCCGATCCGCGTGATCGCGCCCGGCTGCGCGGTCCGCGACGATGGGCAGGGCGTCTACCTGGAGGGCGAGCTGTTCGCGGCGATGCTGCGGGAGACGATCATGGACCCGGCGACCGGCTACCAGTCCCATCCGTCCGTGGTGTGCGGCCCGTACACCCTGACTTCGTGGGACGGCGAGACGGCGGAGTTTGCGATCAACCCGTACTACAAGGGCAACGCCGACGGCGTCAAGCCGACGATCGGGACGCTGACCTATACGACAGCGAAGAACGACACGATGATGGATGAGCTGCAGGACGGCACGTTCGGCCTGCTGAACAAGGTTACTCGCGGGGACAGCATCCAGCGGGGCCTTGAGATGGCGGAGAACGGGTTTGAGGTCAGCGTCTATCCCCGGATCGGCCTGAGCTTCATCAGCTTCTCATGCGAGAAGCCGGCGATGGCCTCCCAGGCCGTCCGCCAGGCGATCGCCTGGTGCATGGACCGCGAGGCGGCGACCGCCGATTATGTCGGCGAGCACGGCCGGCGGGTGGACGGATTCTACGGGATCGGCCAGTGGATGTACGAGCTCGTGACGGGCAGCATCGCGCCGCCGGTCAAGGAGCCGGCGGATAAGACGGACGCCCAGGCGATGGCGATCTATGAGGCCCGGCTGGAGGCGTACAGGCAGCTGTCCCTGGACGAGCTGACCGTGTATACCCTGGACACCGCGCGGGCGGCCGAACTGCTGGACGCGGACGGCTGGACGCTGAATGCCGACGGCGTGCGCGAAAAGGAGATCGACGGCGAAACGGTCACGCTGGACCTGTCGATGATCTATCCCGTGGGCAACAACATGAATGAGGTGTTCGAGGAGCGGCTGATCCCGAACCTCGAGGCGGTCGGGATCAAACTGACGATGTCGGCCGTGCCGATGAAGGAGCTGCTGACCCGCTGGTACAAGCAGGGCACCCGGGACGAGGATATGATTTACCTGGGCAGCAATTTCTACCTCCTGTTCGATCCCTCGGTGCAGTTTGTGACGAACGCGCAGGGCGAGCCCAACTGGTCCTACACCAACCACACCGACGAGACCCTGTATGAGCTGGCCCTGACCATGCGCCGGACGGCGCCCGGCGACGTGCTGGGCTACATGAAGAACTGGCTTGCCTTCCAGGACCGGTTCAATGAGACGCTGCCGATGCTGCCTGTGTACGGCAACATGTACTTCGATTTCTACACGGAAAACCTGCACGACTACCATATCGCTCCTAACACGACCTGGGGCGGGGCGATCGTGGAAGCGACACTGTACGCAGCGCCGGCGGACGGAGGAATCTGATGCGCCATGGCTGATCAAAAAACATCCGAGTCGCGGATGGCGGAGATCCTCCGCTTCGCCGTGACCGGCGGCGTCTGCTTTGCGGTTGAATTCGTCTGCCTGGTGCTGCTCCGGGACCGCGCGGGCCTGGATACGCTGATCGCGACGCCTCTCGCTTTTCTGGTTTCGGTGATCCTCAACTACCTGATGTGCGTGAAGTGGGTGTTCAAAGGGACCGCCGAACAGAAGCGGAGCGCCCAGATGGGCTTCCTGCTGACCAGCGTGATCGGTCTGTTCCTGAACGAGGGCCTGATGTACCTGTTCCGCCTTCTCTTCGGCGAAGACGGCGTGATCCTGACCGTGTTCTCCTTCACTGTGACGATGTACATGCTCAACAAAGCGATGGCCACCCTGCTGGTCATGATCTGGAACTACATCACCAAGCGACTGATCCTCAAACGGGGACAGATATGATCAAAACACCGTGCCGCCCGGCACGGTGTTTTATGCTCCGCTGCTCCTTGTGTACCGCACACCCCGCGATCAATCCGCGGGAACAGAAAAAACCGCCGAGCGCCCGGCGGCCATGACAGACAAAGGAGGTAGGAAAGGAGACGACTGCCCGCACTGGAGATGGTACGGGCGGGATGTGGTGGTTAAGGAGCTTTAACCATAGCCATCTTACCATAACCCACGCAGGATGTCAACCGGTTTTAATAAATAATACTTCCGCTAATGATATCCGAATAACACATGACGCATCGAAGACGTCCAAAGCGCTCTTTCCGGAGAGGAAGGGGCCTGGGGGAGGGGAACCCCTTTCTGGCTACAGAAAGGGGTTCCCTTCCCCCGGTTCTCCGTAGTACGTAGTACTCCAGGCTCCCCGTTCTTTACTGCTTGTCCGGATATCTTTCTGCATATTCCGCTTCGTTCAGAAGCTCCAGCTGGACGCTGTTGGGCAGGCAGATGATGTAGTTGCCCAGGATGCGGTCGGCCTTGTTGTCCAGGGTGACGGTGCCTTCGCTGACGCAGAGCTGGTTGTCGCAGGTGGAGGAGGCCATGGTAATGCTGTCCGGAGTGACGTGGATGACGTTGGTGGCGTGCTTTTTCTTCTGTTCGATGGTGTAGTCGCCCGTTTTGGTCAGGGGATAGACGGTCGATTTCCGGTCCACGGTGACGACCATCCAGGCCCGGACCGGCTGCTTGGTCGGCGCGGGCGATTCGCCGGGGACGATGGGGGTGACGGCGCCGTCCGGCGAGGTGACGACGAGGCCGGTTTCCGGCGCGGGTGATTCACCGGCGACGACGGGGGTGACGGCACCGTCCGGCGAGGTGACGGCGGGGCCGGTCGCCGGCGCGGGCGTCCGGGGGCGTGTGAGCAGCCAGCTGGCGCCGCCGATCAGGGCGACGGCCAGGACGAGGATGGCGATGATGATGAGGTTTTTCCGGTCCATGATTACCTCCTGGTCGGACGGCTGCAGGATTTGGTGCAGCCGTCACAGCCGCAGCCGCAGCCGCCGGAACGCTTGCGGCGGAGCACCTTCCGGAGGGCGAAGCCCAG
>CACXEB010000256.1 GCA_902766515.1 uncultured Eubacteriales bacterium | reverse complement strand
TATAAGGTCCCCCGATACGATCGGCGGTCAGTACCGTTTCGGTCTGCTCGCCGTTCTTTTCCATGATTTTCAGCCAGCAGACGTATTGCTTCGTCCGGCGGTTGTACAGGATGTGAGGCCTGTCCATCATGGCGGTGGGATGCAGCGGAGAGTTTTCGTTTTCCGTGTCCGGCGGGATGATGAGCCCGCAGTCCTCCCAGTTGTACAGGTCGCGGGAGCAGTAGCAGCGCACACCCCAATGCCAGATGCCGTTCCTGCCGTCGGTCTTCTCCTTGTTTTCACCGACCCAGTAGTAGACGCCGTCCGCGGCGATGAGGCTTCCGCCGTGGGCGTGGATAGGTTTTCCGGCCGTGTCCAGCCATTCCCGGCCGGGATAAAAGGCATGATACATGGTCTCCCGCGCTCCTTTTTGAAAGAGGCCGCCGTCTGCAGCAGACGACGGCCTGGTTGATTCCTGGCAAATATTGATTACTCGGTGACAAACTTCAGGGTCTGCTCGATGGCGCCAAAGGGCTGCACATTGTCCGCCTTGTAGTTCAGCACCATGTCGGCGGCATAGCCTTCGGTGGTCAGGTCGCCGGCGGTCTCAAAGTGGATGACGAAGGAATAGGTCGTCATGTCGATCTCATAGGTGCCCTTGTCCACGTCCATCCTGTTGCCCATGAAGTCGGCATAGAGCAGCACGGTATTGTCGCTCATCAGGTTGCAGATGAAGTCAGCCATGGTGCCATCCATGCCGGGCACGGGGATCTGGCCCTTCAGCGCGTAGGAGACTTCCGCGGCCTTTACCTGCACCAGGGTCACCTCATCACCGCCGGCGGATACATAGGCGTAGGTGCCATCATCGTTCCTGGTCACGGTCGCGCCGTCGTCGCTCTCACTGTCGGGAGTCAGGGTGATGACAGTCTGATCCTCGTTCATGGCATAGGTGCCTTCCACGTAGAAAACCACCAGGTCGTCATACTTGCCGTTGACCTTCAGGGTCAGGGTGGCGGTGTCATCGTCGGGGCTCACCAGCTCCAGCAGGGACACGGCGGGTTCGGAAGCGTACTGGGCAGCGAACTTGCTGTTCTCAGGGTCAGCGTCCAGGTTCAGGGCGACGTTGTTGCCGCCCACGCCGGTGATGGTCGCCATGTCGTTGTAGATATGCCCGGCGTCCAGGGCGCAGCGGTCCATCTCCTTGCCATCAAAGTCATAGAAAACAACGGTGTAAGGCGCGGTGCCTTCCGTCATGGCGCCTTCCTGGCTGGCGGCCCGGTCCAGTGCCACACTGTACGCCCGTTCTTCGGCCAACACCTCGTAGGTTCCGTCGAAGGTGATCTGGTCCATGCACATGCCGGCGTGGAACACCTTGCCCAGGCCGGGGATCTCATCATAGAAGTGAATGTAGTAGTTCATGAACATGGTGCCCACGTCATAGCCGTAGGAATAATAGGTGTTGGCCAGGCTCGGGGCGTCCTCGGCCACGGCGAAGGATAACATGGACACGCACAGGATCGCGCTGAGCAGCAGGGCAATGATCTTTTTCATTCTGGTTTCCTCCTCATCATCCGGTCGATTGACTCCCTTACCATTGGAAGCCTGTGACCCTATTATCCTTTTTCGGAGGAAAAACCGCTATCTGAAATCCGATGAAAACCTTCACAAATCCGACATGTTCAGCGCTGCGATTTCTGGTATTCCCTCGGCGTCATTCCATAACGCTTCTTGAACTGCTCGGTGAAATAGGAGTAGTTGCCGAAGCCCACCATGCCGGAGATAGTGGATATGCTCAGCTTTCCCTGCTTCAGCAGCTCCGCCGCCAGAGAAATCCGCTGCTCCTGCACGTATTCCGACACAGTCATGCCGTACTTCTTTTTGAACAGCCGGGTCAGGTGGTCCGCGCTGACAAAGCTGATCCCCGCCAGCTCCCGCACGGAGAGCTCCTCTGACAGATGATCGTTGATATACTGGGTCGCCGTTTCCAGCGCATCCTGTGTTTCTCCCTGCGCCTCTTTAGACAGCGTGTTGATGAACCGCTGGCCATACTGCCGCAGTTGCTCGTTCTGGCGCCGCTTTTCCACCCGTTCCCTGGCCCGGAGCAGGATCTCCGTCAGCTTGGGGTACCGGATGGGCTTGAGTACATACTCCATGCAGTTGAGCCTGACCGCCGTCTGTGCGTAATCAAACTCGTCATGACAGCTCAGAATCACGCACTCCGTGCCGGCGCTGTGCTCGTTGACGTATTCTATCAGCTGCAGGCCGCTCTCGCCGGGCATTTCAATGTCGCTGAGGAGGATATCGATATAGGTGTTTTTGAGGATCCGCAAAGCTTCCGCATAGCTGCCGGCTGTCAGCACCTCCTTGAATCCGAGGCGCTGCCAGTCCACCCCGTCCAGAATGCCCTGTACCGCCAGCTGTTCATCGTCTACGATCAGGATATTCAAGCGTTCTTCTCTCCTTCCACAAAGGGGACCACCATATAGGCCTGCGTTCCGGCGCCTTCCGCGCTGCTAAAGCGCACATCGCCCTTTTCACCATAGAACAGTTCGATCCGCCGGAAGCAGTTGTAAATGCCGATGTGCTTATGTCCCATCGCGTCAATGTAGGGCTCGTGCTTCTTCAGGCTTTCGAGCACCTCCGGCCGGATACCGCTGCCCGTATCCGTCACGGAGATATGCAGCGCTTTTTCGCCCGAATCCTCGGCTTCCGTGTGCAGGGAAACCACGATTTCGATCGGCTCCGCCGGTTTCAGCGCGTATTTGATGGCATTCTCCACAAAGTTTTCGATCAGGAGCGGCGGGATCAGGGCGTTCAGGCAGTCCTCCTCCGCCTGGTAGATATAAGTAAAGCGGTCGGGAAACCGGATCTTCTGGATGCGGATGAAGTTCTCCACAAATTCAAGCTCCTGGCGG
>CACXEB010000255.1 GCA_902766515.1 uncultured Eubacteriales bacterium | reverse complement strand
TTCTTGCGGATCAGGTACAGCGGCGGCATGCCGATAAAGACGTGGCCGCCGGTGATCAGCTCCCGCATGTACCGGTAGAAGAAGGTCAGCAGGATCGCGCGGATGTGCGCGCCGTCCTGGTCGGCGTCGGAGAGGATGATGACCTTGTGGTACCGCAGGTTTTTGATCTGGAAATCCTCGCCGATGCCCGTGCCGAGCGCAGTGATCAGGCTGCGGAACTCATCGTTGCCCAGCACCGCGTCCAGGCGCTTCTTCTCGACGTTCAGCGGCTTGCCCCGCAGGGGAAGGATCGCCTGGAAGCGCCGGTCGCGGCCCTGTTTCGCGGATCCGCCGGCCGAATCGCCCTCGACGATAAACAGCTCGTTCTCCTGCGCGGTGCGGCCCGTGCAGGCGGACAGCTTGCCCACCAGCGGGGCGGCCTCCATCTCGTTCTTCGTCCGCGCGATGTCCCGCGCCCGGCGGCTCGCCTCGCGGACCTTGGCGGATTTCAGGGCCTTTTCGATGATTTTCTGGCCCGTCTCCTGGTGCTTGAGATCCTCCAGGTACAGGGTCAGCTGGTTTTTGACGATATCCTCCACCACCGGACGGACCTCGGTATTCCCCAGCCTTCCCTTCGTCTGGCCCTCGAACTGGGGATTGCGCACCATGGCCAGCAGCACGCAGGTCAGCCCTTCGCGGAAATCCTCGCCGTTCAGGTTGGGATCCTTGTCCTTGAGCGCGCCGATCCGCCGGGCGTACTCGTTCATCACGCGCGTCATGGCGGACTTGGCGCCCTGCTCGTGCGTGCCGCCCTCCGCCGTGGGGATGTTGTTGACATAGCTGAAGAAGGACTCCGTATAGCTGTCAGTGTACTGCATGGCCATGTACACCCGGATATCGTTCTGCGCGCCCTCCAGGATGATGGGCGGGTCGTGCATCGGCGTCTTGTCGCTGTTCAGGAAGCGGACGTAATCGGAGATGCCGCCCTCGTAGCAGTAATCGTTCTCCCGGCCGTCCTCCGGCTTGCGGCGCTCATCCGTCAGCTTCATATGGACGCCCTTGTTCAGGTAGGCCAGCTCCTCGATCCGGCGGCGGACCGTCTCAAACTGGAAATCCGTCGTCTCAAAGATCCGGTCATCCGGCATGAAGCGGATCAGCGTGCCGCGCTTGCGCGCGTTGCCCACGCGCGTCAGCGGCATGACCGGCTCTCCGGCCGTCACATGGCCCGTTTCGTCCTCCTCTGAGGCGAAGCGCATCTGCCAGTGGGAAAAGTCGCGGTAGACATCCACGGTCAGCCACCTGGACAGCGCATTGACCACCGAAGCGCCCACGCCGTGCAGGCCGCCCGAATACATATAGTTGTCGCTGCTGAACTTGCCCCCGGCGTGCAGGCGCGTGAAAATCAGCTCGACGCCGGACACGCCCGTCGCCTGGTTGATGTCCACAGGCATGCCGCGGCCGTTGTCCCAGACCGACGCGCTGCCGTCCTGGTGCAGCGTCACTTGCACTTCCGTCGCGAAGCCGCCCATGGCCTCGTCCACCGCGTTGTCCACGATCTCCCACAGCAGGTGGTGCAGCCCCCTGCTGCCCGTGGACGCGATATACATGCCCGGGCGGACGCGCACGGCCTCCAGCCCCTCGAGCACCTTGATACTGTCTGCGTTATACTGCATGCGTTACTCCTGACCGTCGGCCTCATCGCCGAAATAGACCCGGTTGTCCTCCAGCGGGATGGACCGGATCTCAAACAGCTCGTCGACGGTGACATACAGGTATCCCCGCTGATCAAGCTTGTCCAGAATCAAGCCCGCGCCGGTCACGCTGGGCCGGTGCAGGTTGTGCATCAGAATGATGGCCGAATCCTTGAGCGTGTGCACCATCCGGTCCACAAACTCCGACGGCCTCGCTTTCGCCTCTTCCACCGCGTCGCCCGTCAGGACGTTCCAGCGGATGATCGGCATGCCGATGCCGTAGTCGGCGTACAGCTTGTCCATTCCGCCGGGGGCGCGCATGTAATGCGGCGCCACGCCGATGAGGGCAATCTGCTCGCGGGCGAAGCGGTCCCGCTCCTTGAACATGATGGCCTTGTCCTCCAGGCCCATGGTATGGCTGTAGGTATGGCTTTCCACCGCGTGGCCGGCGTCATGCTCCCAGGCCACGTAATCGTGGGTGGTGCGCATCGTCGGCCCCAGGTTGAAGAAGGTCGCCATCGCCCCGTGCTCCCGTACCGCTTCCAGCACGCCGGCGGTGATCCCCCGCGCGGGGCCGTCGTCAAAGGTCATGGCGGCCAGCAGGTAACCGCTGTTGTCCGTCTCCTGCCGCGCGTAATCCGTCAGCCAGCCGCTGAGCGACCGGTAGGGGATCCGCACGTGCATCAGGGTCAGCCGGCCCGGATACAGGCAGTCCGCCCGGTAGTGCAGGATCAGGTAGGCGGGCGACAGGGTGAAGGGGGCGGTCCGCACCTCCGCGGCCAGCGCCTCCAGCGCGCCGGGATCGGCGGGCTCATCCGGGAAGTATGCGTCCAGCTGCTCCCGTACCGCCGCCCGGAGCGCGTCATCCGCTTCCGGCAGCAGCACGTCGTCCAGCGTCAGCCGGCGGCCCGTGGACAGCTGGTAGACCGCCGTCTCGAAAGCGGTCCAGGTGCGCTCGTTATCCACCGCCGCCTGCGCCAGCACCAGGAAGGAGACGGTATCCGTCCCCGTCACCCGCACCGTCGCGCCGGTGTCCGCCCAGGCCAGTTTCGACGCTTTTGAAGGCAGCTTCTTTTCCGCCGCGTCGGCCAGCCGGTCCACCACGGCCGCGATCTCCGCGTCCACCGCGTCGTTGGCCGTATCCGGATACGCCCGGGTGGCCTTCAGCTTTTTGGCGGTATCGTTGCGGCGCTCCGTCCGCTGCGTCACCCGCAGGCCGTCCGGCAGACGCCCGTAGGCGGCATTCGCCGGCGCCGCCAGGCCCAGCGCCAGGCAGCATACAAGGGCGGCCAGCGCGCGTCTGTTCCATCGTCTCACGTAGTTTTCCTCACGGCCCATCATACGCACAAAGCGCCATTCATCCTTGGATAGAATGGCGCGTTGCGGGATGGTCACTCTCGCTTATTTGATCGTATTGCGCACCTGGTTGTATACGCGCTGGTAGCTCGTATTGTAATCCGCAGGCGCCGCGAAGGACAGGGTGACGACCTTCTTGTTCACGAGGGCCACATGGACGATGCCGCGCACCGCCGTGCCGTCGTACCGCTCGCCCCGGTAGGCGTTGTAGACGCCCTCCGACTGGAGCAGTTTGCGGTTATCGGCCGTCCAGATCTTCCAGCCCACATAGTTGCGCTGCAGCTGGGTCAGCTGGTTGCTGAGCTCACCGCGCAGCTCGCTGGCCTTGTAGCTCGCGGACACGTTCTGGGCAGTCAGCATGATCTGGCCGTTGACGTTGTCCCGCATCGTGGGATCGGTCAGCGTGAAATGCGTAGCGTCATCCGCCTCGATCACCCAGCCGATCGGCGCCTCAAAGCTGTAGCCCAGCTTGGTGTCGTAGGTCATGTATTCAAACTTCAGGTCCGGCTTGGGCGTGGGCGTCGGCATGTCCACGGGGTCGATCGGGATGGGCGTCGATCCCGCGTACCGGCTGGTCACCGTATCCGCCGTATACGTATCCTCCGCGGTGCTGTCGTCATCCCAGGCATCCGCCTCGGTTTCGCCGGGTTCATAGCCGTCCGGGAATTCCACCACCGCCGCCGGAGCCTCCGTCGCTGTCTGCAGGACATCCTGCTGACGGACCTCCTGCTGCTGCGGCCGCTGCGCCGCCGGTCCCGCTTCCGGATAGGTCGTCTGCTCCTGG
>CACXEB010000254.1 GCA_902766515.1 uncultured Eubacteriales bacterium | reverse complement strand
CAGGGCGTCGAAAGGCCGAACCGCTGCGCGTTCATGGGCGCGGCGACGTTCCGCGCGCGCTTCATGGCGCTGTCCAGGTCGTCGCAGACCTTGTTCATGCCCACGATCAGGATGACCTTGCGGGGGCCCTGCGCGATGGCGGACACCCGGTTGCTGTTGCCGTCGATATTGACGAGCACGCCGTCGCGGGTCATGGCGTTGGCGCTGCTCAGGTAGATGTCCGCGTCGTAGCTGGCGAGCATGGCCGCGCGCTTGTCGGGGATCTGGTCCCGGTCGATGAAGCGGTATTTCTCCGTCTTCAGCCGGTCCACCAGGCCGATGTCACGCGCGCTCATGCAGCCGCCCATCGCGATGGTGCTGCCTTCCGGGATCAGGCTGAGCGCCGTCTCCAGCGCGGCTGCCCTGTCCGCGGCGTAATAGCCGGTCATGTTGCGGCTGGCGATGCCCTTGAGCACGTAATGCGCCAGCTTTTCATTGCGGCTCAGGATGAATTCACTCATGGGAAGCGCTCCCTTCGTCCTGCGCAGCGGCGTCCGTCATGCCGGGGGTGCGTTCGGCGATGATGTAGCGGGGCCGGGCTTTTGTTTCGAGGTAGATCTTGCCGATGTATTCGCCGATCACGCCCAGGAACAGCGACTGCACGCCGCCGATGAAGCAGACGATGCAGGCGGTCGAGGCCCAGCCGGCGACCGCGTGGCCCGACAGGGCGGTGATCAGGGCCCAGATGATGCCCAGTACGCTCAGCACGCTGATGCACAGGCCGAACAGCGTGATCAGGCGGATCGGCTTGACGGACAGGCTCGTGATGCCGTCGAAGGCCAGCGCCAGCATCTTTTTGAGCGGGTAGTGGCTTTCGCCGGCGAGCCGCTCGTGCCGGTCGTAAAAGACGGAGGTGGACTTGAAGCCGACCAGCGGCACCATGCCGCGCAGGAACAGGTTGACTTCGTGGAAGTTCGCGAACTCGCGGAGGGCGCGCGCGCTCATCAGCCGGTAGTCCGCGTGGTTGAAGACCACCTCCGCGCCCATGCTGTTCAGGAATTTGTAGAAGCCCTCCGCGGTCACCCTTTTGAAGAAGGTATCGGTATCCCGCCTGGCCCGCACGCCGTAGACGATGTCGCATCCGTCCGCGTAGGCGTCCACCATCTGGTCCATGGCGTTCAGATCGTCCTGGCCGTCGCAGTCGATGCTGATCGTGATGTCGCAGCGGTCCTTCGCGGTCATCAGGCCGGCCAGGACGGCGTTCTGGTGGCCGCGGTTGCGGCTCTGGGCGATGCCCTGGAAGTGCGGATCCTGCCGGGAAAGCTCCGTGATGATCTGCCAGGTCCTGTCCTTGCTGCCGTCATTGACGAACAGGATCCGGCTGTCCTCGTGAATCTTGCCCTGTGCCGTCAGGTCGGTCAGCTTTTTAAGGAACATGCCGCTGGTGATCGGCAGGACCTCTTCCTCGTTGTAGCAGGGAATGACGATATAAAGGATCGGTGGGGTCATAGGCAAACTCCGTTCTCAGAAGGAGCAGCCGGGCTCGCGCTCGAACAGGACCGTTTCCGCACAGGCAGCGGCGAAGGGGCCGGGCAGCGCTTCCGTGCCGCGGTGTGCGCCGAAGAAGTCCGCGTTGAAGATGATGGGCGTGCCATCGGGATTCTCGAAGCGCTGTTCGGGCTCAAAGGCCTGGCCGAGGCTCTCCGTCGTGTGGATGTCAACGAAGAAATCGTCCAGCAGCGGCCACCAGTCCGTTTTCAGCTTGATCGCATCGCCGTCGCGCAGCAGGCTGAGGCTGACCCGCTTTTCCGCCACGCGGCAGTCCGCCTCGTGCCGGCTGACTGTCGCGCCGTTCAGGTAGGCGTTGCCGGACACCCAGACCGGCAGGTGGCCGAAATGGGCTGTGCCCAGGCCGCCCATGTTGGGCTCTGCGCCGACTTTGAAGGGGGCCGCCCAGGTCTCTTCGTCCGGGAAGATATCGAAGCAGGCGGTACCGGCCACTTCGTAGTCGTTGTTCTGCGGGGTGCGCTCCGGCGCGGTGACCGGGTGAAGCTGGACAAAGATGTTGTTGTAGATGCGGTCGTCGCCGTGCAGGATGGTCATGAAGCCGGCCACCTCGGTCCGGTGGTGGATATGGTAGGGCGTATACCGCGGCTCGCGCTGGCCGTTGACGATGCTGTCGACGCCGGAGTTGATGAGGCCGAAGCCGCCGGCGACCAGGTTGTGCACGATCGCCAGGCCTTCGCTGGGGATGGTGATCGCCTGCGTGGACAGCAGGATGTTGTTGTCGATGAGGGTGGGGCCGTGGCTGACCTCGATGAACACGTCCGAGGAGAACATGGAACCCTGGGCATGCTGTACGCCGTCCGGACGCATGTTGTCGTGCATCAGATTCTGGCTGATGCGGGTGCCCTGCGCCTGCCAGTCGCACCATACGCCGATGATGCAGTCATGGATATGGTTGCGGCGGATCGTCACGTCGATCGCGGCGTGCAGCTTGATGCCGGCCGTTTCCGCGCCGCCCAGCTGCT